>NZ_NFIA01000016.1:0-51618 GCF_002159375.1 Alistipes sp. An54 | reverse complement strand
CATGGGATTGTGTGGTATTGTAGAATATCACCATTTTGGGCGAACAAGAAAATTCATTTAAGCGACAAGGATTTTGGCATTGTATGATATTCTATGATATACAAGTTATTAGTGCCTCTCTCTCCGCAATAAACATTGAAAATCAATGTTTTACAAATTAAACACCCGATTTTACACCCAAGAATGTAAAGTCGGGTGTTTTCTTATTTAAAGGGTTATGGGCTAATCCCCCTGCTTTTATACATTTCGTCTATTTTGTCTAATAATGAAGTGTTTGCCTTTCGTTGCTCCATTTTGCTTCTCAACGATTTTGCCTTTTTCGCTTTTCCTGTCGCAAGGCACAACATATACAAGCCGATAGGGGTAGCCCAAAAGACTTTTTGTTTAGACCTGACATGAAACAGTTTAATTAGGAAAGTGTGTATTGAGTGATTGTCCTCTATTAAATCCCATAAATCATTCAAGCATTGATGTTGTTTTAATAAGGGCAAGACTCTATTCTGTAGTATAGAGCAAATCAAATCTTTTATTGGTGAGCAATCTTGATTTGGGTGCAAAATGAACCAATAATCCTCTTTTCCAATAAAATTCCCTATACGAGTTCTTATCGGACAGGAATTTTCCAAAGGAAAATCACAGACCTCATTAAACAAACACATTGCATAATCTCCCCAAGTTACACCAATGTTGATTGTGAATTGCCATGTGTTTGAAGAATCATCAAATCCCCATCTGTCTTTTTGCATATTGATACACCAATCTAATTCTCCTACATGAGCATAAAAGTTATTGCCGTTTTTCTTAAACTCAGCGGATTTTAAAATAGGTGCTATACCTTCTTTGATAATATCGTAGAATTGTTTCTTAATATTTAGTTTTTCTTCTGTCATATTAACCTAGACTTTATTCATTGGGGAAATATCTGTTTATGATTGATTTCTTAATACTCTTTCTTCTTTTTATCGAACGGATATTCATCGTTCCATGAATTTTCTTTTATAGTATAGATGTAGTTTCTATCTTCAAAGACTTCATCGCTAATTTGATGAAAAGTAGCGGCGTTAATGTCATTTAGTTGCTTCCTGTCAAAGAATACATACTGTTTGTCGGTTGCAATACGCCCGTAAAAATAGAACGTGGCATTTTCTACATCTAATGAGTCTTTGAGGAAAGGTTCTCCATTCAAGAAGAGCATATCATTAACTAAATATTTGCCGACACCGATTTCCTCAAAACGTTTAATATCTATATTCCGAACGATTACAGAATCACCATAAATAACATTTCTGCCATTGCGGAAATATTGATACCCCGGCTCAACAGGATGTTGCAAGGAATCTATACGCTGTAGTTCCCACTGTCCTGTTTTAGAATTAGGTACAGTCTGATAGACATAGTTCTTGTCTATAAACCAATCCTCGCCTATAATCCTAAAACTGTTTCTATCGACATCAGTTCTCTTATCATTGTAGTAAACGTAATTTTTGTCTCGTATCCACTCATCCGACCTGCGGCCAAGACGATACACGAAATATTCGGCAGTTTCAGCATCTATGCTGCTATGGGAAGGTCTTATGAATGAACTGCTGCTGGAGAAATCGCGGATATAGACATTGTTTTTATCACACGCAACTCCGTTGGCATTGATATGGAATGTTTTGGCATCTACGTTTTCTATCAACTTGCTTCCAAACCAGACATGTGTTGCATCCTTTGCCAAGTTGTCATCTAATACCATAAATGTTGCCTTGTCCACGTCTTTGAGGTATCCCCAATTACCGTAATTGATCAAGTTTAGCGAATGTTCAACAGAGATATAGTATATGCCTCTGATATTTTGATAGTAGGTATAATAATCACTGTTAACTTTATGACCTCTGGGTATAGGGAAGCCAAAAGACAACAATGCAAAAACATATAGGCCAATTATAGAAGCTGTGATAATTGCTATTTTGGAATACCTTTTCATTATATATTTCCTATTTTGAAATCCGATAACAAAATTACAAAAAAAGTACCGTTTATCAGTCATTTATGGACGGTACTTTTTTGTTTCTCAATGCAATATCCGATTACAGTTTCATCCCCCTGCTTTTCCTTTGCGGCTGTATGGGACAGCGAATGTTCTGCCTTAATTTGTTGAACTGTTCCTTGAACCATTCGCCAATCGGTTGCCTGTTTATGGTCAGCATCAGTTTGTTGTCATCAGTCGGATTCTTTTCCACCTTGAAAACATCGTTCTTGATGTCAAACTTCCGTCTGTGTTCTTCGGAATAAATCCTGCCATTGCACCTGATAGCCTCTTTCTTTGTCAGTAGGTTCTCTATCATTTCTTTGGTGAAGCCGATAGCTGCGCACAACTTTTCCATTCTAAGCATCTCCCTAAGCATCGGGAACCATTTGAATGCCTTTTCAAGAATAGTATTCAGCCGTGATATTTCCTTGTCTTTGGCTTCAAGTTCCTGCTTGTGTATTCCTTGCAGGCTGCGTATCTGCCTGCCGTGCTGTTCCTGCATGTGCTGCATTTGGGCTTTCAAGTCATCAATACCCTTGTCCCGTTTGGCAATTTCCTGACGCAATTCGTCATTGGACTGCTCCAGTTTCTTCATTTTTCCGCTACCGAAAAGAGAACCCACTCCGCTTGCTATGACTGTGGCAGCATCGGTAGCCGCGCTTTTGAGCTTGTCCGTGCGTATCTCCGATTTCACCTGTCTGAGTTCCTGTTCGGCAAGGTTCACCTGCCGTTCCTTATGCCGCTTTACGGCTTCTATGCGTTGCAGTTCGGCTTTCTGTTTTTCAATGATGAAGTCGTTCCGTTCCAGGTGTTCTTTGCCTGTTGCGGCTTTTGACTTTCCACGCTCCATTAGAAGGATGTCGGATGCCAAGGTCTGCATCTGCACCATGTCATCGTCATTGAGTTTGCGGCTTTTGCCTGTATCGTGGTTCATCCAATCGAATACGATATGCGCATGGTAATTCGGCTTGAACCACCTTTCGCCAACCTTGAAACTCTCCCTGTCCTCCGGGTCAGACTGTCCGTTCAGCCAATGCCCTTCGTCTTTGTGCAGGAAGATTTGGAGCGGTGTAATGCCCCAGCGTTTTTGGCATCCTTCGCCAAACTTACGCACATCTGCCAGTGTGGTGTCAGGTCTGATGAGCAATACTCCCTCACGGATGGGTGAACATCCTGCTATCTTGATAATCTTGCCGTTCTTCCCTTTGCGCTCACGCTCCTTTTCCTGCATGGCACGACCAGTCTTTTCCTTGACCATCCGTTTGATGTCCTCATAGTGCGCCTGCAATTCGGGATTGCCGAAGTCCGGATTTATCCACTGCTCGTTATTCGCAGAGAGTTCGGATACCACATATACCTTGGATTTTCCGATGTTGCGCATATACTCGGCAGTTCTCCGGTTATGAGCCTCGCTTGATGCTACGTTGCAAGGCTTGATATGTATGCTTGATTTTGTTGCCATATTTTCAAATCTTGATTGTGTTATTTACTAATCTTGTTTGTTGCTACCGCTCATATCCGCAAGGGGTTCTTAGTGGTGTAACCCATGAGCGGAGTTTCCAAAGAGAGGGTCACTCTTTGGTCGGGTTGCACAGGGCTGAAAGCCCTTGCCGGGTTCTTAGGGCAGCGTCCTAAGCCCCTCGGGAGAGCCCACAACTACGCAAGCGAAGCGTGTAGTTATAGTGAGCTATAACCGGAAGCCTTTCGATTTCTTGGATAACGCATCATTCCTCTTTTTGACGGATTGCATTTGCTCTTTTCTATCCGCCATGCGTTTCTGCAAATACTCGTTCAGGTCTTTGCATCCGCTGTAGATTTGTGAAGCGTCCCGTATATGCTGGGTGCTGTCGTATTCCTTGCGGATTTGCTGAAGGGCTTCCATTCCTGCACGGTCATTGTCAAAAAAGCAGTGGATGCGCTCATATCTTCCCAACGGATAGAGTGCTTTGGAAACATTGGCAACAGAGTTCAGAACCATGTAATCCTGCCTGTCGAAATCAGGGTATTGCGGACAGCTTTCGAGCCGCAGGGTCAGAAATGAGAGGTAGTCCATAAATCCCTCGAAAACGAAACACGTGCCCTTTGGCTCTCCCGACTGTCTGATGTGGGATATTTCCTTCGGTGCGATACAGCCCTTGAAATATCGGTTGCGGATTTCATAGCCGCCCGACATGTTGGGAAACGCAATGGCGAAGTACCGTTTGCCGTTGTGCGTAAACCGCGCTTCCTTACATTCTTTTTTCGCCAGTACCGGATTTATTCCCCTTTCCTGCAAGTAAGCGAGCAAGGCAGGAGAAGAAAGCGGCACGATTTCCAACTGTTGGAAACTCGGCTCTGTAAATGACTGCTTGCGAAAAGAGAAAGAAACGGGGCGCACGCGCGGTGCCTGTTCCTCTATGCGTTTCAAAAGGTACGGCACGCTGTCCGTTGCATAGAGGTGCGAAGCCAGCGCGATGATGTTGCCGCCCTTGCCGAGCGCAAAATCATACCATTGGTTCCGCTCGGTGTTCACCTTGAACGAGGCTTCGGTTTCTTCCCTGAACGGTGATTTGTACCAGAGATTGATGCCCTGCCGCTTCACCGGGCTATATCCCAAGCTGTGTAGGTATTCTTCCAGTCTGATTTGTTTTGCTGTCTGTATGTCCATAAATGATTGTTTTTATCGGTTATTGTTTGTTTTTCTTTTCGCCAGTACCTTTTCATATAGGTTACTGGCTGTATAATCACTTCACTTTATTGTCGTATATATAGGATACGGCTTAAAGTGAAGCGGTTGAGTGTGCCCCTACAATCACTTCGCTTTATCCTAATATATAGACCCTGAGAATAAAGTGAAGTGATTGCGAGGATTGGGCTAATAGTGGAAATCCGGTTCGTACCTGTACTTCCTGCCATTTTCCTGCACTATCATCCGCTTGTTCTTCAACACTGTGATGAGTTTAACCAGCTTGTTGTCGCTTAACGGAACACCCACAAAGGCATACGACTCTTTCAATGCTTTGCTCAGTTCCTTATATCCGTATTCGTCCTGTAACGAAAATGCTGCTTCCAGTGCTATCCGGTGCTGTTGCTCGGAAATGTCCTTGCAGGCATCGAACCTTTCGCCTTGGGGTCTGCCGGGTGCTTTGGCTTCTGTCTGATAATCCTCTATCAGTTCGGGCAGTGCCCTATCATTAATGCGGAAGGCAAATGGCTCGAAGTCCATTGCACGGATGTGCATGGCGGAAACCTTGCTTATGTCCCCGTTGCTCTTGTCCTTTTCAACAAGTAGCACGGTTTCTGCCTTGTTGTTCAGTTCCGTGCCGATATGTCCCCTCGCGTTCTCATCCCCCTTGTTCTGGTGGAGTATCGTGTGGATATGTATCTGCCTGTCGTCCGTCCACTGCATCAGTTTCGATATGATGCGTGTCGATTCGCTGGGGCTGTTGATGTCATACACCATGTCACGGATGCCGTCTATCACCACTAGACCAAGGTTCGGCGTATGGTAGATTGCCTGTTCGACAATCCTTATGCGCTGCTCCGGCGTGTATTTCCGCAGGGCAAGGAACTCAAGGTTCTCGTTGTCCCTGTCATCGGGCAGCCCTGCCATGCGCATGATGCGTTCCATTACATTCAGGCAGTGGTGGGGGCTTTGCTCCGTATCTACGTAAAGCACTTTCCGCTTTGCTTCGGGAAGTTCAGCCGCATACCTGAGCACCGTGCCGTTCTTCAATACCGCAGCCACGATAGCCGACACATTGAATGTTTTCTTGCTTTTGGCTTTGCCGATGGATGCGCTGAAATTTCCCAACGTACCGATAACTGAACCTTTCACGCTGAGGATTTCGGGTGCTTTTTCGTATTTTCCCGACAGGCTCAACCGTGAGGCTTGCCAGAGGATTACCGCCTGTTCGTCCGATATTTCCCGGATGTCTTTCATATATTCCATAGCGATTCCTCCCGTTACTTGCGTCCACCTGTTTTCTTTCCTGCCAGTTCAAGGGCAAGTTCCGCGTCCACGATAATCTTGCGCCCTATCTGGGTGATGGCCTTGTCTATCTTCCCGCTTTTCTTTATGCGGTTGGCAGTGGGCAGGCTGCACCCGAACAGCTTGGCTATGCCGAGTATGCCGTACACATATTTCCTGCCTGTGTCCGTTACGGGCTGCGGCTGCGCTTCCGGCTGACCGGATGCGTGCCTGCTTAACATGATGAACTCTTCGCCTGTCATCTGCCAGACGGGTTTGGATAATAATTCTTGGATATTTGTCATCGTCCAATCTAATTAGTCGTTAAACAATCAGCCCTGCGCACTGGCTGTTATTTCTGTTCTCGAACGATGCAAAATTAGGTAGGGTTATGAGTGGTAAGGATGGGGACGGTATAATCCGAATATCGCTGTATCTTATTGAATATCAGAAAATAAAAATACCACTCAAAAATTAATTTGAGTGGTAAAAGTGGAACTTTCGTAAAGAATCAGGATATATCACGGATTATCTGAATATATGTTCCATTTCTTTGGCGAAATTCTGGTTGCTGTCACTGGGGAAATCAGAAACGGGCTCTTTGTACTTGGACTTATAATAACCGTCATCAATATCCAGCAGTTTGAGCATTCCGGCTTTCCATTTGTCCCTGTCCTGTTTGGGGAGCTTTTCGCTCATGAGGAATATCAGGTAACATACACGTATCTTCTCTCTCGGTTTGGTTTTCAGCTTGCAGTTACAGGGTTGCAGGTTCATGTTGGCATAGAAATCCGGTGCGGAAATTTCCTCGAACTGTTCTCCCACACAGACCTCATGAATGAGTGAGAGCAATTTCATGCTGAAGTATTCTTGTTGTTCATCCGTCGTTTCCTGCTGGCTGACGGGTTTGCCCGGCTCGTCCTGTCGTTTCCCGTCAGGAATGTATTTCTTCAATATATCCAGAAAAAGGCAACTTTGGCGGTATATGTCCGCACAACGGTTCTTCATATATTGGAATGCCTCCTTTCTTGTTGCCTTTTGCTGGTCATAGAGTTCATTCAGTTTGGCTCTTTCCTTGTCATATTCAGCCTTGCAGCGTTCATATTCTTTTTCAGCCTGTTTCTCCTCTTCGGCAGTATGTTCCCTGTAACCAATGGAATCATACCTGTTGTTGGCTTCATTCAGCGGTTTGCTTAGGCTCCTTGTTACATCCAGTTGGGCTTCAATTTCAAGGGAATACCTTTCCATATGCTGATGGCAAACACGCTCTACGGCACTGTCACTTATGGGGTGTGTTTCATAAGCCTGTATGCTCTTTTCAATTTCGGTTTTCAAGCTGTTGAGTATCAAGGTGTATTGTTCTTTTTGCCTGTCAAGCACCAGTTCAAGGATGGCTGCTTCAAAAGATTTCATGTCATTGTATTCCTGACAGAAATCAGAAATGAATTTCTGACTGTCAAAAGAGAAAACGTAATTATCTATATAGTCCCTGTATATTCTGTTGAGTTCCCCGTATCGGGGAATCATCGTCTGTATCTTGTCTGCCATAAGTGTCCTACTTTTGTTTGTTCTTTTCATTGTCAAGAAGCATCGTCAGTTCTTCTTCCACCTGTTCTATGCTCGGCAACGCCGATTTCAGGTTCTCCGGCACAGCCTTGCTGAGCTGATAATCGCTGATGCCGATAGGCTGGTCATAGCCTGTCAGTGCATATTGTGCTACAATCTCATCCTTGCCCTTGCATAGCAGCAGCCCGATGGTCTTGTTGTCATTCTCTCCCCTCAGTTTGTCATCCACCACATTGATGTAGAAGTTTAACTGTCCGGCATATTCCGGTTTGAACGGGGTCGCTTTCAGTTCCACGACCACATAGGCATGAAGTTTTATGTTATACAGGATTAAGTCGGCATAGAAATCGCTGTCGCCAATCTGGAAATGCTTCTGTCTTGCGACAAAGGCGAATCCGCTGCCCATTTCCAAAAGATAACGGGTAACATGCTTCACCAACTGTTCTTCTATGTCTCTTTCGTCCGCACGTTCTTTGGCTCCTGCCAAGTCAAAGATATACGGGTCTTTCAACAGGTAGTCGGCAAGGTCGCTTTGAGGTGCAGGAAGCGTAGCGATAAAATTATTGACCTTGTGGCTGTTGATTTGCCTTTCGTACAATTTGCTTTCAATCTGCATTTTAAGGACATTACTGCTCCATCCCATTTCCACAGATTGCTTCATATACCAGTAATCGACACCTAACGGAAGGGAACTGTTCAGCAGAATCACATGGCTTGCCCAATTGATTCTTGCGACAGGTGATGCCAGGAACAGTTTTTCCATGTCCTCAATCGGTACTTGATAAACGGCGGCTACTGTTTGGACTACATCCTGAATTTGTGCAAGAGGTTCTTGCACAATTGCAATTTCCTTATTGTCTGAGGATTGAATTTGCGCAAGAGGCTCTTGCGTAAATGACACATTGTTCAGGCTTTGGATTTCATCCGTGATTTTCTGCACACTTGGAGCAAGTAATTTCGCATCGGTTTCTATGAAACTCCGTAATGCGCCCAATGGATAGGAGCGTGCGAACTGGCACATATAAGCCAAGTTTCTGACCGAATATCCTTTCTTTTCGGGATAATTGAACCGTATCGCCTGCGCCAGTTTCTTGATGACCTTGCCGCCCCAGCCTTGTCGGTTCTGGTGGTACAGGATGTAATTGCCCATCTTCCAATAATGGAACAGCATCTGCGCATTGGCGGCACTGATAAGCCGGACTTGTGCCTGCTCTATCTCTGAACCGATGGCATTGACAAAAGCCTCGAAACTTCTTTTTTCTATATTGTTATCGTTGTTGCTCATTGTTGTATGTATTGAAAGTTACAAAGGTAAGCCCAGTAACAGGCATCCCGTGAAACTTGCTGATTGTTTTTACAGTTGATTGAATTTATTCATTGCATTTGCCTTAATGTCATCTGCGATGTCAATGTAAGGTTTCATGGCTTTATAATCGCTGTGTCCCGTCCATTTCATGACCACTTGTGCCGGGATACCGAGTGCCAAGGCATTACAGATGAATGTCCTTCGTCCGGCGTGAGTGCTTAACAGTGCGTATTTAGGTGTCACTTCATCTATACGCTCATTTCCTTTATAATATGTTTCCCTTACAGGCTCGTTGATTTCGGCAAGCTCGCCCAACTCTTTCAGATAATCATTCATTTTCTGATTGCTGATGACTGGCAGTGCCATGTTGTTCTCAAAGTGAATGTCCTTGTATTTTTCAAGTATGGCTTTGCTGTATTTGTTCAGCTCAATGTTCAGGCTGTCCGCCGTTTTGACGGTAGTAACTTCTATGTGGTCGGATTTGACGTCACTTCGCTTCAAGTTACGGACATCTGAATACCTTAGACTCGTAAAGCAGCAGAACAGAAAAACATCCCTGACACGTTCCAGATATTGTTTGTCTTTGGGTATCTGATAGTCTTTCAGTCTATTCAATTCGTCCCATGTCAGGAAGATTACTTTCTTTGAGGTGGTTTTCAATTTTGGTTTGAATGTATCGTATGCAATGTTTTGATTATATCCTTTCTTGAAACTCCATCGCAGGAACCATTTGAGGAATCCCATCTGTTTGCCGATGGTACTGTTTCTCATGTCTTTCTTGTCACGCAAGAAGTTTACATACTCGTTTAGTCCGAACTCATCGAAATACTCAAAAGTCACATCTTCTTTGAACTCTTTCAGGTGATTTTTTACGGCTGCAAATTTTTCGTATGTGGATTCTGTCCAGTTGTTCTGATTGCCACATTCCTTAACAAACTCATCAAATACCTCCCAAAAACTTATTTTAGTATCTTCCTGTTGCTCCTCGCTGTCATTTTTCATTCGCAGATTGAACGCATCTTTCAACTGTTGGGTGGTCGGCATTGTTTCCTGTACCTCAAATTCTTTGAACACGTTTTGAATTTCTGCATAGTATCTTAGCAAATCAGCATTGATTTCAGATGAGCTTTGCTTCAATTTATTGGTACATCCGTTCTTTACACGCTGCTTGTCAGCGTCCCATTTAGTCACATCAATCCTATATCCAGTTGTAAACTCGATGCGGTGGCTTGCGTATATGACACGCATACGGATGGGAACGTTATCCACGATTGGAACGCCGTTCTTTTTGCGGCTTTCAGGTGCAAAAATGATGTTTCGTTTGATGTTCATGACTGGGTGTATTTGAAATTCTGCACCCAAATATACACCCAAAAATTGAAATAGCGAGTGATATTCGATAATATTTAGATTTAATTATGATTGTAATAATCTGGTTATTAATAGGCATTTGCGATTGTGTGATATTTTGAGATAGTACAGGTTCAAGAGCCTCTCTCTCCGCAAGGCACATATGCTAAAACAATGAAAACCCCTGTAAATCACGCATTTACAGAGGTTTTATTTTGACCGAAATGCAGAAAAAGGCATCGAAAAGCGGGTTACCTGTGGCCTATTCGGTGTACTTTTTTCCGGGCCGAAAAAGTACACCGAATTGCTCGTAACAGATTGGTTTGCACCTGTTTGCAGCGATCTTCCTCTTGACATGAGACACTTGGGAAACTAATTTTGTAACCCTTAATTCGGTGTACTTATGGAAAGGACAACATTCGGACTGTTGTTTTACATTCGGCGGGACAAGACCAACAAAAAAGGCGAAGCTCCCGTGTTTATGCGTCTGACAATCAACGGAGAACGTGCTGACGCCTCGATCAAACGCTTCATCGAGCCGCACGCCTGGAACTCGGCAAAAGGAAAAGCCAACGAAAAAAGCCGCGGCGGAAAGGATTTAAACCTCTATCTGGATGCCATTTCCGCCAACATTTTACAAATCCAAAGAGATTTCGAACTCGATAAGAAGGAGGTGTCCGCCCAAATCATTCTGAATCGCTATTTGGGCAAGGATCAGTCGGATCGTCATACCTTGATGGAAGTTTTCCATGCTCATAATAAAAAGTGCAGAACCCTTATCGGTATTAACTTCGCTCCTGATACCGTTCTTCGATATGAAACTTGCTTACGTCTGACTGAAGAGTTTATGCGCAACACCTATAAGAAAGAGGATTGCTACTTGGATGAGGTTACCAAACAATTTGTTGAGGAATTTGAGTTTTATCTCAAAACAGTCCGCAAATGTTGTCATAATACGACGACAAAATATCTTGCCAATTTCAAGAAGATTGTCAGAATCGCTTTGGCTAATGGTTGGATGAAAAAAGATCCTTTCGCACAAATCCGCTTCCATTTAGATGCAGTTGAGCGGGAATTTCTTGAAAAACAAGAACTGAAAACTCTTTTAAATAAAAATATTTCGATTCCTCGTCTGGCACAAATCCGTGATATTTTTTGTTTTTGTTGCTTGACTGGACTTGCATTCTCAGATGTTAAACAACTTAAATCTGAACACTTGGTAACAGATATTAACGGAATGGTTTGGATTCGCAAAACTCGACAGAAGACCAAAAACATGTGTAATATTCCGCTGCTGGAGATCCCCGCGCGGATTCTGCAGCGCTACCGCGCGGATCCCGAGTGCGTCGCGCACAACGTGCGGCTGCCCGTGTCGAGCAACCAGAAGATGAACTCCTACTTGAAGGAGCTGGCCGACATCTGCGGCATCCGCAAGAATCTCTCAACGCACACCGCCCGCCACACCTATGCAGTCCTGCAGTTGGCGAATGGAACTGATATCTACACCGTAAGCAAAATGCTGGGAAAAGCCAAGCAAACCGTCTATACGCTTTCCCGTTTAGGCGAAATCCCCAGCTGTCGTCAAGGACGCAAAGCCTATTTCTACGAGGACGAATTGCTGGCATGGATCAACAACGGCAAAATCAAGACGGCTCAGGAGATCAAAGAGGATGCGGAACGAGCGATTTATCGGGGAACCCGGCACGGTCGTCAGCATAATACTCTTTCCTGAAAGATTCACCCCCTGCCACATCATGACAGGGGGTGAGATCATTAAAATCCAGTTATTTTGACAGGCTCCTTCTTCAATCGAGTTTGTTGCGAACAACCTCCGGCAATCAATAAAACTGCGATACCGGATAAATTCCGTTGGGATAGCTCGTCTTGCCGGCAATATTTTGTACGAGTTTCGGCTCATCACCGCTGATGTCGTACACCAGGATATTTCCCGGAGAGGGCACATTCTCAGCATACTCCTGTGATACAGCAACGTAGAGATACTGTTTTTCCGGATCGGCCGCCACATTGCAGTTGAGATACCGTGCCGTGGGCTCGTCGGCCGTCGTGTCGATGTATGCCGCCTCCGGTTTCCATGTTTTGATCGAGGTGCGTCCGACGGTCGTCGAACCAGCAGCATGGTAGATATGATCTCCGCACAACGTAATGCCCGGAGAGTCCCTGAACTCGGCTGAGATTTCGGAACCGATAGCCTTCGTCTGGGTGATCGTCCAAGTGTCGAGATCAATAAAGTGCAGAAAATTTGAACCCTCACCCAAGCGTCCGCAGGTCCCTACGATCAATTCATGATCCCCGTTTTTGCAGATTCCACTGATGAAATTGCCTTTCGGCAATTCCAGCTCACGGTTTACCTCATCTTTTCCCTTGACAAACTCCAGAAGTTTCGTCGATGTCCAAAAACCGCTCGCACACGAATAAAGCCTATCTCCGATAACCGCCATACCGCGTGTCGAAACAATCGCTTCGAGGTTATGTACCGAGCTTCCCTGATTGGCAAGAGCATACGATCCCTTGACAATGACGTTCTCCCCGGTTTTACTATTGAAGCGAAACAGCCCTTGCGCATCTGAAAAATAGATGTTTTCCTCATCCATCACTACAATATTTTTCAGCGACATTACCTGCATATATTCAGATTCTCCATTTGTCTCGGGAGGTCGAGGAAATTGAAGCTGGCCGCATGTGAAGACTTTTTCTTTCTTCAAGGTTACGGCATCGGCAATGATCAGTGCGCCGTCTCCGACAGGCAGGTCATCAGGATGAAGCTGATCATCACAAAGAATGTACAGTTTGCCATCGCACATATAAAGATCTGCAGCATCGTTGCCGAGTTCCGTTCCGTTCACGCGTTTGTAAACATCCGCCTCGACCGTTCCGTCGGGAGCGATATAAGTCAGCGATCCGTTCTCGTTAGGACGTGAACCTCCATTCAAAATCAGTACGCCGTCGGGATCGGCATATCCGCCGAGTGTTTCCCCCGGTTCATTACCTCCGCCATTTCCGCCGGAACCTTCCGGGCCATCCTTCCCCGAATCTTCCGAACAGGCTGCCCACAGCATCATGCAGGATATTGCGGGCAACAGACAATAAAATATGCGTTTCATCATCTAAAATATTTTACGGATTTATTTGTCGGCCGGAAAGAATGTTCCGGCCGGGAAGTTAGTATAATCTTCATATGTCTGCACCGGTTCGCCCGAGGAGGGATCGACTACCCAGATGTGGTTCGTCGTGTAAAACGGGCCCACGCCTTTGATGGTATTGACATAGAGGTTGCCTGTCACAGGATGTACAGCCAGACCGTTGTAAAGCTCTTTGGCATCGTCGTCGCCAAATCCCGTGATGTCCGCAAACCACGCCGCACCCGGCTTTTCGACCGTTACCGTACCTCCCTGATCGTCGGGGTCTTCCTGAATCACGGAGAAATCCAGATGGTAGATCGTCGTACCCTCGGCATAGTAGAAATCGTCTCCATGAGTGGCGAATGCTACGCCCGATGCCCCGATATTCGTGAGTCTCGTTTTTCCGACACGACGCTGTTCAAATCCATTGGGATCGGCAGGATCGACTTTCCCGATAGCCAGGTTTCCCGCTCCGAACGAAAAGAGCCAGAGTTTACCGTCGTCGGAACTCCGGATACCGTAGATATTGCTCAGGTCGTACTTCGTGACAAAGGGCAATTCGATTTTGGTGATCCCGTCCTTTTCCGGGCCGATTTCCCACAGATACGTCCCTAACATAACGGCCTCATACGAGTAGATTTTACCGTTCAATACGGCAAACGGAGTTTGTGGGGCGCCATCCGAGCCTTCGATCTTCGTCAGCGTCGGATTTTCCTGGTCGGAAATATCGAGTCGGTAAATACCGACCTTGTCGCGAAGGTAGATATGCTGCTCGTCGAGCACGGCGATATGCGTGGGCCAGTCCAGCGTCGAAAGCTGCTTCCTGCCGAACGAGGCGACCTTTTTCAGCGTCTTGGCATCCATGACGACCAGCATCCCGTCGTTTTCGAATTTCGTGCCGACCGCATTCTCATCGCCGTTCTGGGAAATGACATAGATTTTGCCGTCGTGGAAGGCCATGTCCTGCGCGACATTGCCCAACTCGGAGCCGTTCACCGTCTTGTAAGCGTCGTCGAAAACGTAACCCTCGGGCGAGATCCAGATCAGCGAGCCGTTTTCGGTCGTCATATTGCCCTCGTTGAGCACGAAGGCGCCGTTGGGATCGTCGAAGGCATTGAGGCAATAGAGGTCGACCGTCGCCGAGGCCGTTTCCGTCCCGCCTCCGGTTGCCGTAAGGGTCAGCGTCGCTTTTGTCTGGGCATCTTCCGTTGCCGTAATGTCGATGCTTCGATCGCTTTCGTCGATCGTAACCGTCCATCCCTCGGGAAGCGTCCCCGCCGAAACCGACGAAACGTTGGTCGCCGAGTAGGTCAACGCCAACGACTGCCCGGGGACGACGAATAGCGGCGTATCGGCATCGGTCCGGGGCGTCAGTTCGAATTCAGGGGACGGAATCACCTCCTCCTTGTCATCGCTGCAACTCGTGGCACACAGCACGGAGGTCAGCAGCAATCCCCAAAGTAACAATTTCCGTTTCATTTCTTTTCCAATTTAAATTAAATATCATTTTTTCAAAGCGGAACTTTCGATGCGTATCTCCAACAGGTGCAGATCCTCAACCCCCATGACCTCCGTAGAGTTTTCTCCGAGCCAGCCGTTCTGCTGATTGACGCCCGTGTAAATACGGATGAAATCCGCACCCGGAAGGTCGACCGGATTGCCTTCGGCATCCACGGCCCATCCGATGTCGATGGCCGACGCATCGGCCGTGTTCGTTTCGTTGTCGGCATAACCGTAAGCGAATTTGTAGAGTGCGAAGTTATTTCCTTCGCCGGAGAGGTCGAGTCCGTTCTGAGGCAGCCGGGTTCCCTCGAACGTCAGTTCATTCCCCTCGACCCATTGCGGAAAGTACGGCTGTGCATGGTATCCGTTTTTCGCAATATAGCCGCTGCCGTTTTCGCTGTCCGTCCAACGGATATACTTCTCCGCATCGGCGGGAGTTTCCGTCTCCGGACGGTAATAGGTGATCCGATAGTCCGTAACGGTCCGGATGTCGTTGCCCGCAGCTTGCAGTTCGTCGAACCACGCTTCCCTGCCGCCCGGATGGGCGCTGCCGGCGATTTCATACCATTCGTCGTCATCGGGGCGACCGTTGCCGTTGGCATCGTAGGCCACCTGGATGATCCCCGGCTCGCTGCTGCCGTACTCCGTCTGCCCGCCGGCATTGAATGCGTTCCCCAGCACACGGAAGTCGCACAGCCCCGGTTTGTTTTCGATCGTGTGGTCGAATCCCACGACGACATAGCCGCCGTAACCACCCAGAGAGATCATCGTCCGACGGTTGTCCCTGATGGCTTCGAGTACTTTCCGGTTCATATCCTCCTGCGTGTCGCCCTCCTCGTACTCGGGCATCGTATTGGTGAATTGCCCCACGGCAGGACGATAGTCGAGGACTTTCGTCACATACGGCGAAAACCCGTCTGAAGAGGGCGTATCGGAACCCTCATCGTCGTTACAGGCCGTTACGCCGAAGAGCAACGCCGAGCCGAGCAGTGCCGGACACATGCGTTTCAACAACATTTTTTCCATTGTCTCCATAAAATTCAGGTATCAATAAAATTCGTATTCCGAAAAAACGATATGCGCCGGGATGTCGCCCGTACGGACTTTCCATTGCAGTTTTCCTTCGGGAGAGAAACAGTAGAGGTAACCCGGCGTCACGTAGTCGGTCGCATCGCACACGAATATCTCCTTCGTTTCGGGGTTCACAGCCAGTCCGTAGGGCAGGGCGATCTTCTTTTCGGAGCCGTCGGTGATGAAGTTGCCCGGCCGACGCTCGTCCGCGGCGGTGTCGTATACGGCATACGAGACCTCGTTCTTTCCCGTCGTGTAGTTCCACTCGGTGCTGATCGTGTAGAGCAGGTCGTCGTCCATGCACATCTCGCTGGCCGGGATTCCCAGGTTGCCGACGACCTGCTCCGTCGCCGCATCGATCACGAAGATGTCCGATCCCGTGCCGTAGTAGTCGCCGCGCGAGCTGACGTAGATACGGCCGTAACGATCTTTTTCCATACGGTGCAGGTTGATGGCCACGTCGATCGTATTCACGACCTCGAACGTGCCGAGGTCGACGACCGACACCCTGCGGTCGTAGTTCGGGAACCGGTAGCCGCCCGAATTGGCCACGTAGAGCCGCCCGTTCACGACGACCATCTCTTCGGGTTGGTATCCCACGACCGTCTCGCGGGTGATGCGCAGCGTCCGTGTATCGATCTCCACGACCTTGCCCGGACGGGCGTTGGGGTCGATCTGCACCGGTCCGGCATAGGAACTGACGTAGGCCCTGTCTCCGTCGAAGACGATGTAGCGGCAGTTGGGGATGTCCACACTGCCGATGTGTCGGGCCGTGTAGACGTCCATCACCTCGACCATGTTCGAGCAGTTCACCACGACGTACAGGCGGCCGTCGTGGATGGCGATGTCGTTGCCCACATCGCCCAGCTCCTTCACCACGTCGGGGTTGCGCTCCGGATAGATGTTGCGCAGATAGCCGCCCGTGCGGAAGTCGAAGTGGTCAACGGTGCACTTGTTGCTGCCCATGTTGCCCTCGTTGACGAGGAAGAATCCCTCGATGCGCTCCGGATTTGTCGGCAGCGCGACGAATTCCGCCTCGGAGCGGATCATCGGCAGCTCCTTCCGGCATCCGGCGAGCAGCAGGACGAAGAGTGCGACAGTTATAACGTGATATCGTTTCCGCAGATTCATAATGACTTAAAAGGTATATTGCACGATCAGCCTGAAGTTGATGCCCGGCATCGGGTAGCAGACCACCACTTCGTATTGCTGGTCGAACAGATTGTTCACTTCGAGCGTCGTTTTCAGGTTGCCGCCCCACAGCCGCCAGTTTTTCGCCACCGAGAGGTCGCTCGTGTACCACGGCAGCTGATAGTTGCAGGGGATATTGGCCTGCGACGAATAGCGTTCGCCCGTGTAGATAAAGCTGTAACTCGCCTCCCACGTGCACCATGCGGCATTCAGCACCGCCGAACCGCTGTGCCACGGGATGTAGGGAATCTGCCCGCCGTAGAATTCGCTCCCTGAATCGGTAAAGTCCTGCGCTTGCTGGTAGGTGTAGTTCAGCCGGCCGACCATCGAGAGGGCGCGCCCCGCGGTCCACTCCGTCTGCACGGCAACATCGACGCCTCGGATCTCCACCTTGCCCAGATTGACCATCGTCCAGCGGAAGAAGTTCGACGTAGGCGTGGCCACGATCTTGTTCTCCACCTCGTTGTAGTAGACGTCGGCCTGCATTTCCAGCGCACGCAGCCACGTGCGGGAGAACTCCTTCCGGTAGGTGAAGCCCGCATTGTACTGGGTGGTGAATTCGGGGTCGAGGTTCGCATTGCCCACGAACGTGTAGTAAAGGTCGTTGAGCGTCGGCATACGGAATATGCGCTTATAGAAGGCGCGCAGGTTCAGGTCCGCCCCTCCGAACGGCCGCCACGAGATGATGACCGCCGGAGTGAGTCTCCGTTTGTCGGGAGCCGTCTCGCCTCGGGTGCGGTCGCGAACCAGCGTGCCGAGCAGGCTCGCCTGCACCTCCACGCGGTCGAAGCGGAACGCCGTGGCCGCGGCCGCCAGCATCGTGTGGCGGCGGGGATAGACGAAGTCGCGCAGGTCGGCGTCCAGCAGGTTGAACTGATAGTCGACCGAGAGGTTTGCCTCCCACCACGGGAAGATCGTGAAGCGGTTGGCGGCGGAGAGGTACGCCTCCTGCTGGTAGTAGCGGTTGTTCGTGTACATCAGCGACTCGTCCTTGTTCGGGTCGGCCAGATAGTGCAGGTAGTCGTAAGCGTACTTGGCATTGGCCATCAGGCTGTACCATGAGGTGAAATCCTTTTTGAAGGCTCCTTGCACGAAGAAATTGGTGTCCCACTGGCGGTCTTCGTGCGAAAACTTGTTGCGGACGACAGCACCGGGGTATCCGCGTTCCGAGTTGTAGAAATAGACTTTCGCCCGCCAGTAGCCGCGGTTCATCCGGCCGTAGAGACCACCCTCCGCCCGAACGGCGTTCACGTCGCCGTTGCGCCGCACGGCGGTCGTGTCGTAACCCTCCTGCATACGGTAGGTGAACCTGTAACGGCCCGACGAACGGAGGTATTCCGCACTGAGCGAGCCGTTCACCTGCCCGCCGAGTTTCTGCTCCCAGAGCAACGCCGGATTGACGACGCCGAACGAACCGGTCTTGAACGAAGCTTTCAGACGGTGGGTTTTGCCCGCTTCGAACCGCGGCGTGCGCGATTGCAGGTAGATGGAACCCGAGGAGCCGAAGTCCTTGGCGGGCTGGAACACGGCGCTTTTCTGCCCATTGTAGAGCGTCACCGACTCCATGTTGTCGAGCGAGAAGCGCCCCAAATCGACCGTGCCGTTCTGAGCGTTGCCCAGTTCGATACCGTCGTAGAAGACCCCGACGTGGTTGGTGCCCATGCTGCGGATGTTCACCGTTTTCAAACCGCCGACACCTCCGTAGTCCTTGATCTGGATGCCCGAGAAGTAACGCAGCGCGTCGGCTACGTTGTGCGAATTGAGCCGCTGGAGGCGTTCGCCCGAGAGCTCCTGCACGGGAATCACTTCCCTGCGGATAACATGACCCGTCACAACGACTTCCTGTACATGTTGAAGGCTATCCAAACGCCCTTGCGCATGTACGCCGCCCGGAATACCTCCCCCTGCAAAAATCAGGAAGGATAACAAGAATCTAAAATACCTGCCAAACATTTATATCACATATCCAACCGACCGATCCACGAGTACGGTTAAATCCATAAAACATTGGCAGGTCTTCTGACTGACTCCTCATCCGAACCCTTCCCGGTAAAAAACCAGTGGTACAGATTTTTCGGATGATTGAAGGAGCTTCACAGCAGCGGGTCTGTCCGGGATTCCCACCCGGTTCCCTTTTAATCCGATGACTCGGAAAGAGCCATATCCGGCACCAATCGGCTGCAAAGATAATATTTTTTTCAGCATTCAAAATTTCTGCAACCGCGAATTTTATGCAAGTTTCCAATTATCACAACCCGTAAATATCCGATATCTCATTTCAATACAGATATTTATCCATCGCAATCCATATCCCGTATTCAGCTTTGTAACCTTCCGCCATCATAGGCTCCGACACACGGAAGAAGCGCAATTCGCCCGGAGTGTAATTCATCAAAAACAGGAATTAAATAGGCTCAAAAAAGCGAAATTAATTTGTCGTTACACTGTAGAAAAAGAGAAACTGATTATGAAATACCGGAAGAGAATAGCGGATGAGCAGCTGAAACTGCGTTTAGAGGCATTTGGGACAGTCCAGATAAAAGGTCCTAAATGGTGCGGGAAAACAACCACTGCAGAGATGCAGGCCCGGAGTGTAATCAAGTTACAAGTTTACCGGGACAAATCTTATATGAATTGTTCCGGTTTTGTGTGGCAACAAATCTCAAAAACGGGTCTTCGCAGAGCTAATTTCGAATGAAACCGGCGAAAATCCACCGGCTGTCGGAAATTCGGTGTTGGCACATGGGGCACCCTGTAAAAAGCGACGACTTCGGAGGAGTTTTCAACCGATTTTCGGTGGTTGAGGATGCAAAATCTCGGTCATTCAGAACCGGGCTTAGTCCCGTTTTTCTCGTGGAAAGTCCGGCTCAAACGACGGTTTATTGCGGGAAACAGCGCACCGGTTTGTGGCCCAGTTCCAGCCCGCGGAAGACGTCGAGCGAGCTGGGACGGCCGTCTGTGCGAAGGGCATAGACGCTCTCCTCGGCCATCGTGGCGATGGTGTAGTTGCGGGTTTAGGCCGTTTGCCAACCCGTTCGGCGGGCGTTGCGGACGGCAAAGATCAGGATGCGCTGCTCGGCCAGGGCCTCTTCGATGACGGGCGGATAGCGGCGGTAGGGGGTACGCCCCAGGGCCCAGATCACCGGGTGACGGGCTTGCAGCAGGAGTTCAAAGACGGATTTTTCGAGCGGGGACTGGAAGCCGCTGATTACGACGCAGTCGGTAGCGCAACACGCCTCGGCCCAGCGAAGGGCCTGCTCCTCGACGGCCGGTGAGACGACGCGCGAGGCGAAGAAGGCGACCTTCCGGCGGTCGAGCAAGGTAGGGTTTCCGGTGTAATCGCAATCGAAAGCCATAAAAAAACGTGGGTTGCCGCATTGACTTACCTCACGCTCAGGCCTTCGCTGCCCCACATTGAAACAAGTAACACAGACAGCCCACGCGAAACGTGTATCATGCACATAACAAGCCAAAGGCTTGCGGGCACAATACATGCGTCCACGAGGCGTCCAGCTACATTTCTTTCAATGTGTCAAGTTTGCGAAGTTTGAGCGTGAAAGAAAACGTAACGAAACGTTCGTATAAAATGTCCGGCTCCGCGGATCGGCACGGAACCGTCTACAAATGTAGAAAAATATTTTGAACCGGGCTCAACCCGACGCCTTAAAATCAACGGTTCTGAAAAGGAATCGTTATCTTTGTAGAACAACCCAAACGATTCCCTCCATGAAGCATCTCGTCATCCTCGGCCTCTCGTGTCTGCTTTTCACCGGAACAATCCGGGCGCAGGTGGTCCAAAAGGGCAATGTCCGCATCTACAACTCCCACAAGACGCCGCTGGCCGGCGTGCAGCTGCTGGCGGCGGGCGCCCCCGCGACGGACTCCGACGGAGAGGGACATTTCTGTCTGGATTTCATCCACGCCCAACCGGGCACGGCGATCAGCTCCCCGTTCGTATACAAAAAGGGGTACGAGCTCGTGAACGAAGAGCTCCTCAACGGTTGGATTCTGACGGAGAAGCGCCCGATGGAGATCGTCATGGCCCCCGAGGGAACCATCGAGGAGCAGAAAAACCGCTACTACGCCATTGCCGTCGAGCATTTCACCAGACTCCGCAACCAGACCATCGACAGCATCAACCGGCTCTATACCCACCGGGAGATGAGCCAGGAGGAACGGGCGCAACGGTTGCGAAAACTGGCCGAGGAGAACCGGGCCTATCTGAAAACGCTGGACGAATATGCCGGAAAGTTTGCCCGCATCAATCCCGACGATATCGACGAGATGGAGAGGCAGGTGCTGGAACTGGTCGACAGCGGACGTCTGGATGAGGCCATCGAGCTGTACCGCAACTCCGGACTGATTGAACAGGCCGGCCAAAAACTACAGCAGCGTGCCGAGGCCGACGAGGACATAACGGCTCTCGTCGAACGGATGTACCGCTACGCCGATCTGTGCACCCTGACCGGCGGAGCGGAAAACGAACGGAAATCGTACGACGTCTACCAATGGATCGCCCGAATCCTGCCCGACCGGTTCCCCTATGTGCTGAACTACACCCTGCGCAAGATCAACCGTTTCGAGGAGGATCTGGACGAGTGGATCGACCGCTGTCAGCAGCTGGCATACGACGAGAAGTCGCTGCTGCTGGTTCTCTCCCTCCGGATGACGGTGACGCGCAACCTCCGGCACGACTACACCCAGGCGCTGGAGTACGGCATTCAGGCGCTGCAGATCCTGCAGCAGGCCCACCGTGCGATGCCGTCGGGCGATTATCTGGCCATCTACCACCAGACCTCGTTCAATCTGGCGCAAACATACGAGGCCATGCACCAGTGGGACGATGCCGAGGAGATCTATCTGGATGAGATCCGCGAGTTGCAGGATGAGATTGCGCAATCCGACAATCCGGTCTTCGTCCGAGTTCAGAAAGGCACGCTGGTCAACACCTACACGGCCCTGATGGATCTGTATGCGGACAGGGAGGAGGTCCAAAAGGCGGAACAGATCTTTGCGGAGGTTCGGGACTTTATCGCGCAACACATGCCGGATGACGAGCAGACGGCGCTGGCGTTGAATCAGGAGCATCTGGACATGATGCTGAAGCTGGCCATGAAGGCCGGAGACCAGCAAAAGGCCTATGCCGTCGCCAAGCAGGCGTGGGTGAATGCGGAGGAGAGGTTCCGGAAAAATCCCTACGCCACGGCTGCCGAATATCTGGGGCGGTACAAGATCTATCTCACCCTGTGCATCACGGCCGACAACGACGCCTTCCTGGAAGAGGCGGCCCGTTTCCGGGATCGAATCGAGCAGGAGTTTGCCGGGTTGTCGACCGAACCGCGAATCCAGGCGCTGGTCGATCTGGAGACCATCTACGCCACCTTCTACGCGCAGAAAGGGAATCTCGCCGAGGCCCGGCCGCACATCCTGAAGGCCAACGATTATGCCGAAGAGCTGAATCGGATCAACGCCTCGGGGAATGCCGAGACCATTCTTCTGGTGCGTGCCAAATACATCGACGATCTGCTGACGTTGTCCAAAACGCAGGAGGCGGCCCAGGCCGCACTCGATCTGGAAACGCTCTATGCCATGCAGGCGCTCTGGGGGTACGAATCGCTGGCCGTAGAGAACAGCATCGGCACCGCGCTGATCACCGGCGGCCTCTCCGATCTGGGGTTGAAATATCTGGAGCACGTGAAGGAGGCCCGCGAGGCCGAGCTGAAACGGCACCCCGACAACTCGGAACTGAAATCCAGCCTGAGCACGACCTACAACAACCTCGCTTTGGGATACGGCAAGCTGAAAAAATATCCGCAGGCCCTCCGCGAACAGAAGAAGGCCTACGAACTGATGAAGGCGCTCTACCCGCTCAACAAGGTGTCCATGGGCACCAACTACATGCTCATGACCATGAATACCAGCATCTGCTACTACCGGACCGGCGACAACGAGCAGGCGCTCGGATATGCCACGGAGGCGCTGGCCGTCGCCGAGGAGATGAAGCGCCTCAACCCCCTCTTCGTCACCTATCCCATCCTGATCAAACTGGCCAAGGGAGAGCTGCTGAACAAGCTCTCGCTGCCGGGAGGCCGGGAGATGCAGGCCGAGGGGCTGAATTACCGGCCGGGGAGCCTGCCCAACGACACGCTCCTGCGGTTCAGCATCGAGGAGTACCACCGGAACGGCTATTACAACCAATAATCAGCGGCGGTGCAAAATAATCTTCCAGGGGACCTTGTCGGATACGGGACCGGTAAAGTCCCATAACTCGTACCCCTCCTTGAAGGCCTGTACGCGTTGCTGGGGACGCTGCCGGTCGGAGGGGATCCGCAGGCGGAAGTTTCCCGTTTCGTCCGAAACCGTCTGCAAGTCGAATACCTGCAGGGTGACCCCCGCCAACGGACGGTTGTTCTCGTCCTTGACCGTTCCATAGAGCAACGAAAGGCTTGCGTCGCGACGGATGGGGATCACCAGTCGCTTCTCCAGATCGAGCAGCGTGTCGACCGGTTCGTAACCCCGGGAGGAGACCGCAATCTGCACCGGCCGACCGACATGCCGCGCATGGATCTCCTTGAAGATGACCTCGTCCGTCAACCGCTCCAAATGTTTCGTCTCGCTTTTATCCGCGTAGATCAGCGTGATGTCGGCTCCCTGAAACGGCAGCTGCGACGGCGTTCGGTCATCCAGGCAGATCGTCACGGTGACGGGGACGAAGCAGAGCCCGACCATGATGACCAGAAAGGCAACAACGGCCGGAGCCAGTACATGGGAGAAGGCGAATTTCAGCCGTTCGGCCATCCTCTCCCGCTTGCGGGGAGCCCGGATGAAGCCCTCCTCCTCGAGCATCTTCAGCTGCCGGTCAAACTTCACATGCCAGTCGTCATAGGTGGCATATACGTCACAAAAGTGGCCCAGCCGCTTTTCGCAGTACTCTTTGAAGTCCCGCAGGGCGTCATCCTCAATTCCCTCCTCCTTGAAATAGACAAAGATCCGGGGGCGCCGCCCGTTCTGACGGAAAGCCGCCGAGGCAACCTCCAGCTCCTCGCGCGTATAGCGCCCCAGCCGCGTATGGAAGAGAAAGATCACCAGATCGCACTCGCGGATGAAATCATTGTAACGATCCTGCAACCGTCCCTCATTCAGCGAACTGCTGAAATCCTTCCAGGTCCGGTGGTCGAATACGATCCGCTCCTCACGATACAGTTTGTTCTTGTCGGAGAAGTACAGATCGAACATCTCCTTGTCCTGATCCAGCTCCGCCGACGAGGCGATGAAAACCCGAATCTCGTTATAGTCTCCTTTCTTAATCATGGGTCCAACTGTTTTCCTTTATTTTCGCCCAGTTCATCCGGGCATTTATGCGGTCCTGCAGCAGATCGACTTTCCGCCCGAGGCTCTTCGACAACGTCGCTCCTTCCAGCAAACGGTGCAGACTGGCCTCAATGCATTCGATTTCGGCCACCGTCTGCGCCTCCCGCACCAACACGCGATACTCATCCAGGGCAGCGCTCCGCTCCCCGACCGCAAATCTCCACTCGACAACTTCCAGTTTCAGAGCGACCTCCGCAGCCGCAGCACCGATCAGACGCCCCACGGAATCACATCCTTCGACATCACCGAGCCGCCGCATGATCCGGAAGCTGTTCATCAGCGAGGGGACCAGAAGCCGCAGATCCTCATCGGCCACATTGCGGCCTGCCACCCGCCGGGCCAACACCGAATCGGTGCGCATCTGCTCGTAGAGCCCGATCGCACCCTCCACGTCTCCACGGTCGAGCAACGCCAGCGCCTGTCTCTCCCCGGCATCCAGTTCGTCCCGATTGATACGCGCGAACAGCGCGGCATAGCCGTCCACCTGCTGCCTCAATCGGGCATGAACACGGGTGAGCGAGTCGAGTTCCCGGGCATACTGCGCTTCGGCAATCCGCTGGATCCGGCGGCGGGTCTCCAGCTCGGTCACCGATCGCCGATAGGCCTGCTCCACGGCAGACATACCAATCCGATAATAGCGTTTTCGGAGGGAATCAATGACCTCCGTACGCCCCAAGACCACTTCCAGGACCGCATCGGCGGACAAATTCCACTGCTCCACCTTTTCCCGGTTCACCAGCTCGAACCCCTGTTTATAGATCCGGTCCAGAAAGAGCGGATCACCAGGCAGAGAGGCGGGAAAATTCAGTTCGAACACACCCTTCATATCGCTGTCGGAGGGGGCGGCACCGACCGCCCTCACCTCGACGCCCGAAACGGGCCGCCGCCCGCTGCTCATCTCCAAAACGACGCCCCGCTGCACGATCTGGGCCGCCGCCGGAACAAGGGAGCAGCCCCCTGTCGCAACTCCCACGGCAATCAGTATTTTGATCCATCCACCCATCTTACGCCTCCATGATAAACAGCAGATACTTCGCCAGATAGCGATCCTGATCCCGGGTCTCGTCGTCCAGTTCGCCGTAGGGTCGGATGTCGGGATGGACGAAAAGCCGGTTCTTGTACGCAGCGCAAACCGTCTTGTCCCGGCAGAGGATCTCCTCTTCGCACGTCGGCCTGCGGTATCCCAGCAGGAGTTTCTCCATGTTCCAGCGGTTGTGCTCCACCTCGGCCAACAGTTCGATCTGCTCCTCCGTCAGCCGCACCTCGGGCCCGGCTGTCAGGCACAGCGACCGCAACTTGAGGTCGGCCGAATCGGCACAATAGAAGTTCGACCATTGACGAGCCACAGACAGCTGATCCCAGGCCTTCTGCAACACGGCCTCCGAAGGGTATTCCGAGGGGCCGGCATGGTGTCGGCAGCGGAAATCATAGATATAGTTGACCAACTGCGCACGACGGGTGTTGCGCCGGTCCAGATCGAACGGATGGGCCAGCATGCCGAACGGAAAGACGTGCGAATAGCGGTTCAGCGGCTCCCTCTTGAGGCGGTTGTTAAGCAGGTCGAGCAGCGCGCTCGAGGTCTCCTGCCGCACGAAAACCGGAATATCCCGCGCATAAATCTCGTCAGGCAGGTAGAGTCCCAGCGCCATGCTCCGGGGCGGGAAGTTCAAACAAACGGCAATCGACAGTTGTTGTCCGGGATCCACGGCCCACTCCGCCAGCAGTCGCTGCACGGCCGGCGTCTCGGCGCGTCCCTTGATAAATTCGAACTCCACGTCGAGGAAATCCACCCCTGTCCCGTAGGCACGGTTCGGCGGCAGAACACGGCTTGCAGCCGGATGCTCCATATCGCGGTAGCGGCTCGGCGCCAGATCGAAATAGTGGCGGTAACGTCCGCGGAAGAAGTTCATCTCCTCGTCGGCCGCGGCGTCGATGAAGGTGATCCGGCTCTTCAGCCGCGGGTCGCGGCAGAAGTTCGGGAAGTGGAGCAGCTGCGCCGCCTCGACGCCCAGAGCTACCCCCATCCGGCTCATGCCGATGATCACGAAGTGAACCGTCCGGTCGCTCTCCCGCGTGATCGGCTCACGATCCAAAGCCGGATATTCGACCCGTGCATCTCCCTCGCCATAGCTCCGCCGGACCAGCAGTTTCTTGGCCCACTCCTCGTAGAAGTTGAAGGGATGGAAGTCGATCTGCTGGCGCCACTCTTCGGCCAGATCCGAGATCTGGAACGCCGCATAGGTGGTCTGGTACTCGAACAGCACCGAGACCGGAATACGCGGGCAGTCCGGCGTCCGGCGGTGGATCGCCACGATCTTCTGCAGCGAATCGATATTGAGCGAATCGTGGTCGTATTCATCCGCCTCACCGATCAGAAAGAGCTCGCGGGCCCGGGTCGTGCAGAGTTTTTCCAGCTCCTCGGTCGAGTTGCGCTGGGCGTGCAGCACCAGAATGCGCCGCTCCTGCCGGGCATCGAGCACCGTATGGATCCGGTTGCGCACCTCGGCGGCGGGCCGCACGCTCTGGATCAGGATATAGCAATCCCCGTAGCGAGGATCCGAGCAGATCTGATGCACCAGCATCGGCACCATCTCCTCAAAACCGATCACCACGACATGGTTTTCGAGCGGATAGGCAATCTCGCCCTCGCGGTAGCGTTCGACCCGTCGCTCCAACATGTTCGACACCACCGAGATCAGCAGGCCGCTGAAGAGCAGCAGCCCCAGAATGGCAACCCCCAACGCAAACCAGCGCAATTCGGGCTGAACGTTGGCCACGCTGCCCGGGTCGATAAACAGGCAGATCAACTGCAGCAGGCGGCCCATCGGCGCCTCTTCCCCATCCGTACGCAGCGGCTCGGAAGCGAAGGCGCCCGACGGTTCCGGGAAGGCAAAAAACCAGCTGACCAGATAGATCCCCCCGAAAAAGAGCAGCAGAATGCCGACCAGCCAGGCAAACTGCGTCCGTCCGCGCCCCGAGAAGGCCCGGTCGAAACACAACGTAAAGAGACGTCTGAGAGAGTTCATGAGGCGGTTGTTTGAATCCCGGCCGGAGACAGTTAGCGTTGAATCCGGAAGCCGAGGCGGAGAATCAGTTTAAGGGTCTGCAGGGCCGTCTGACGGTCGTATTCGCGTTCGGACTCCGGCAACTGCTCGTAGGGGACCAGACAGGGATGGGTTTTGAGTTGATCGTCACGTCGTTCGCCGTATCGCCAACCCTCCGCAATACGGCCCTGCGCCCAGACTTCGTGCACGTTGCGGGCCAATTGCTCGGTCAGTTCATCGAGTGACTCGGGGAGTTGAATCTCCCGCGTGTCGAGCGGGGTCGGGGTATAGGTTTTCATGGGTAGCGTTGCCAGTGGATTTTGCCCATGCAAGTTACAAAATTTATTCGACACTGAAACGATCAAATCCGTTTTACTCACGGATCCGGTTCTCTCCGCACCCGAATTGCGGGCCGCGACGGCTGCCGTCGGCATCCTTCCCTGAGAGTTCGCAGAACGAGCCCCACGTTCCGACGTCGTTCCAGCCGAAATCCGAACTCCGCACAAAGACGTTGTCAGCCCGTTCCAACACCCCGCAGTCGATCGAAATCGGCGGGCTGCGGGCGAAGATCTCCTCCACGGCCCGCCGTTCGGCGGGCGTGATGACACAGTAGCGATTGCTGGCTGCCATAGGTCCTGTCGGCTTATCGCTCGGCCCGCATCGGGTTCTCCAGGAAGTCCTTGCAGGCAAGGCGGATACCGTCCTCGAGTTCGGTCTTGTAGGTCCAGCCCAGCACCTTGGCCTTCGAGACGTCAAGCAGCTTGCGCGGCGTGCCGTTCGGCATCGAAGGATCCCAGCGGATCTCGCCCGTATAGCCGGCCACCTTGGCAACCAGCTCGGTCAGCGCCTTGATCGTCAGTTCCTTGCCCGTTCCGGCATTCACCGTCTCGTTGCCCGAGCAGTTGTTCATCAGGAAGACGCACAGGTTGGCCAGAATGCTCAACGCCAGCACAATATACAGTTGAACATCAATTGAGCAACCGACCATGCAGCTGATCCACCAGCACAGCACCACAAAGAAATTCAAGCTCAGAATCGCAAGGGTAGTCGCGGCATGCGAGCATCCCAGGCGGATGAACAGGTGGTGCAGGTGCGTCTTGTCCGGGTGGAACGGAGACTTACGTTTCAGGATGCGTGTCGTCATCACGCGGAATGTATCGAAGACCGGGACGGACAGGACCGCCAGCGCAATCACCTCATATTGCCCGGGTTCGACACAGAGCAGCGGCACATACATGCAGTTCTCCACACAAACCATCACCTCCTTGCGGCCCCCTCCGGGCTGAATGATGACGCTGGCCTCAACCCCCTTGAACGGCCCCCGGTAATGCGGATCCGGTCGCCCTTCATCAGTCGTTCGGGACCAGGCGTGTAGACCCGGCAGCACGTCGGAATAGGAGGCGGTCGCCCACTTCAGGTTCTCCATCGCCTCGTCCGAAAGGTAGGGATAGCAGGCATCGTCCTTCTCGCGGACACGGGGCAGGAAGTTATACTGAGGCAAAAAACGTTTCATCCGGCAGATCTCCGCCTCCGAGGCGTGGATGAAGACGTAGTTGCAGAGCAGCGGATGGTTCGTGCAGACCAACTCCCCGTGTTGTTTCCGAACCCCGACATACGAAGGGGCAAAGTATTCGAAAACAGACTCACCGCTCCGTGACCGAATCTGTCCAGCTCCAACCGATTTTGTTCGGACTTGCCATGATTTGCAGCCGGAAGTGAAAATGCCCGGAGATTCATCACAGAATCCAGTCGATCGGCCAAACTCCCCCCCCCCAAAAAAAATCTCACGTCTCTATTTAAGAAACCATACTGGACCTAAATTGTTTAACAGTCAAAAGCATACGGATATTGGCCGTTTTACCATCCATTCAGGAGGCGCATTTTGTGTAGAATCATGGCACAATCAACCTCTGGCATATCTGGAATGCGGTTCATGAAACCATTGGCAGAACCTGGCGCGAAGTGATAGTTTTAAAGTTCGGAGTATGAACTAAATAAAGACCTCACAAAATGATGTTCCAAGGATGAGAAATATGCTGATTTTTTTGTTCTGAGTCCCATTTTTTTTACCTTTGTGGCAGTGATGTGGATTTCTTAAATAGAGACCTTACTTCCGCATAAACGGGAGGTAATTCTATTACGGGAAAGCAAAAGAAGTGCGGGATTATGTGCGGTTGAAACACACGTGCGAAACTGTATGAAATTTTCAAGCATCACTCAAAAGAAATTCGCAATTTATTATTTGTCAGGCTATTACATTTAACCTGACGAGGTCGCGGAGCGCAATATCCCGAAAAGAATGACAAAATCCGTGTCGTCCGCACTCACCCGAACCGCCGATACATCCGAATCCGCCGCGACCCCGGTTTCCGAGGTCCAGAACCGCCATATCGTGCGCTGGTACGTGCTGGTCTACCCGACCAGCAGCCGGGCCATGACCGAAGGACTGGATCGCGAACTGACCCGCAGGCGGTGCGACAACGAGCCTCTGTTCGAGTATTTTGCACCGGTTCTTGTCGAGGCCAGAAAGATGAACGGGCGGCTGGTGACAACCCGACGTTCGCTGTTGTACAACTACCTGTTCATACACGCCTCCGAGTGCGAGATTTACCGCATCAAGCAGCGTCTCCCGCAATACAACTTTCTCCCGAGGGTCCGCGATGGCAAGGATTCGTACCATTATCCCTATCTGACCGATCAGGCCATGCGCGACCTGCGATGGATTGCCCGCTCGTATGCCGAACCCGTACCGGTCTGTGCGGCCGATCCCGTCTGGCTGGTCAAGGGTGACCGGATCCGTATCACCGAAGGACGTTTTGCAGGAATCGAGGCCCGGGTCGTCACAACAGCCCCCTCACGCCACAAGGAGATTCTGGTCACGATCGACAACTGGATGTGCGTCCCGCTGCTGAAGGTCCAGCCCGGGGAGTATGAGGTGATTGAACTGAATGCCGAGACCTCGAGTTATTACTCCCGACTGAACAACGGCAAACTGTTCGACCGGATTCATGACGCGCTGTGCAGGTATTTAGCCGGGGGGGGGTCTGCGGAAGATCGGGCTATCGCCACCGAGGTATTGCAGGAATACGGTAGCCTGACACTCGACTCCGACATCATGCGCAGCAAGCTCTATGTCCTGCTGCTGCAGGCCTACACAATTCTCGCGGAAGAATCGAAGCGCAACGATCTGCTTCAAACCATCCAGGAGATGCTCCCGGCCATACAGGCCGAACAATCTCGGGCCCTTTTGTATGTTACGCTGTATGGCTGTACGGACAACAGCCTGTACTACGACTGGGCGCATAAATTGGTGGATCCGTGGATAAAGGAACCGACTCCCAAAAAGAATAAAGCCATGCTGATTCGTTACCTGGCTGATTTCGACCGGCTGTTTAAGCACGACAAAGCGTAAAAATTCACCATAAAAAAAGCTCAAAAATTACTTCATACAAACACATCCTGTTATGTATCGAATTATTGAAAAATTGCGTCTTGATCATTATGTAAGTTCGCGATTAATTCTTGCCCTGGACTTATTGATTTCAGTCGGGGCATCCATCATTTCTCTATTATTGGCTAGTGCCTTGCTTGGCAGAGAGATCCTGACGTGGAGACTTGTAGGATGGTGGCTGGGCGGTTCCTGGTTTTTTTCCTGGATTGCCTTTGTTCTGCTTCAAACCCATAAATCCATTATTCGTCACGCAACCCTGCGGGAATTGGCCCGCTTGGGTGTTGCCGTTTTCTTCAAAAGTATCTGGATTGCCATTCTACTGGCCTCGGGTGCTGCCGGGCCTGTATTTCCCGCCATCTGGGGTGCACTGCTGTTCGATTTTTTGCTGACCCTTTCAGCCTTGATCGTTATGCGTGTCGCCATGGTCGTTTTTTACGATCTCCTCAAAAACAGCCGTCAAAGACATCACAAATGTCAACGGATCCTGATCTACGGAACCGGCGACAAGGGCGTGTCACTCGTCACCCAGCTCCAGAACTCGCAGGAGTATCAGGTCGTCGGCTTCCTGACTTACGGTAAGAGGCTGAAGAACCACATGCTGGCCGACCTCCCGGTCTACTACTTCGAGACCGAGGAGAATATCAAATACCTGCACAACCGCAAGGACATCGACGCCATCCTCTTCGCCCACGTCCGCGAGGCCCGCGAAGAGCAGGAGCGTCTGATCCACTACTGCACGGAGTGCAACCTCAAGGTGCTGATCGCCCCCTCGATCGACGAGGTGGTCGACGGCAAGGTGCAGAAACAGGCGATCCGCGAGATCAAGATCGAGGACCTGCTCGGGCGTGAGGAGATCAGGATCTCGATGGACGAGATCATCGCCAACTTCCGCGGCAAGACCATCATGGTGACCGGCGCCGCCGGCTCGATTGGTTCGGAGTTATGCCGGCAACTTGCCACGTTCGGGATCAAGGAGCTCGTGCTGTTCGACAACGCCGAGACCCCGATGCACAACATCCGCCTCGAGCTGGAGGATCGCTTCCCCAATCGGAAGTTCATCCCCGTAATCGGCGACGTGCGCATGATCCCGCGTCTGGACTTCGCCTTCCGCACCTACCGTCCGCAGGTGGTCTTCCACGCCGCCGCCTACAAGCACGTGCCGCTGATGGAGGAGAATCCCTGCGAAGCCGTGCTGGCCAACGTCGCCGGCTCGCGTAACGTGGCCGACAAGTGTATCGAATACGACGTCGAGAAGATGGTCATGATCTCAACGGACAAGGCCGTCAACCCGACCAACATCATGGGTTGTACGAAGCGTCTCGCGGAGATCTACGTACAGTCGCTCGGTCTGGCCATCGAGGCCGGCAAGGTGAAGGGCAAGACGAAGTTCGTCACGACGCGTTTCGGCAACGTGCTGGGTTCGAACGGTTCGGTAATTCCCCGCTTCCGCGAGCAGATCGCCAAGGGCGGCCCGGTAACGGTGACGCACCCCGACATCACGCGCTTCTTCATGACGATCCCGGAGGCCTGCCGGCTGGTGATGGAGGCTGCCACGATGGCCACCGGGACGCAGATCTTTGTCTTCGACATGGGTCAGTCGGTGAAGATCGCCCACCTGGCCAAGCGCATGATCGAGCTGGCCGGTCTGGAGGTCGACAAGGACATCAAGATCGAATACACGGGACTTCGCCCGGGCGAGAAGCTCTACGAAGAGGTGCTGTCGAACACGGAGAACACGCTTCCGACGTCGCACGACCGCATCCGCATCGCCAAGGTTCGCGAGTACGACTACGCCGATGCCCTGAAGGCTGCCCAGGAGCTGGAGGAGCTTTCGCGTGCCGTCATCATTCCGGATATGGTTCGCCTGATGAAGAAGATCGTCCCCGAGTTCAAGTCCAAGAACTCGCGGTTCGAGGTATACGATAAAAAGAACATCGATGAAGATTGTTGAAATTAATACAGTTTGTGGAATCGGTAGTACAGGGCGCATTGCTACCGATCTCGCAAAAGCCTTATCAGAAAAAGGACACGTATGCGAGATCGCATATGGGCAATATAGTACAGATTTCCCGCTTTCATATAAAATAGGGAATACACTAGATTCATTTCTACATAAACTAGGATCTAGGATATTTGATCGGCAAGGCTTCTTTAGTCATAAAGCAACGGCCAAATTATGTAAACATCTTCAAGAATTCAAACCTGATATCATACATCTGCATAATCTTCATGGGCATTATCTCAACATAGATCTGCTTTTTCAATATTTATCAAATAATAAGATTCCCATAATATGGACTTTACATGACTGCTGGGCATTTACCGGCCATTGCGCATACTTCGATTATGTAAATTGTAATAAATGGGTTACGGGATGCTTCAATTGTCCCAACAAGCATGAATATCCACCTTCATGGATTTTTGATAACTCCGCCAAAAATTGGCAACAAAAGAAAATTATATTCAATCGGCCTTCAAATATGGTATTAATCACGCCGTCAAAATGGTTGGCTGATCTTGTTAAGGATTCTATGCTTTTTCAATATCAGGTTTATAATATTCCAAATGGAATCGATACAGAAATATTTAAACCTATTAAAACGGATCTGAAATCTCGATTAAATTTAGACAATAAAATTATTCTCCTAGGTGTTGCATTAGGAGGATTTACCGGGCGAAAAGGTTTGTATTATTTTATTGAATTATCTAAACTCTTACCTAAAGATTATGTAATAATCTTAGTAGGGACAACCAAAAAAGAGCTAAAATGCCTGCCTCCTAATATTCAAGGGATAACACAAACCTATAATGTTCATGAATTAATCGAATATTATTCAATAGCCGATATTTTCGTAAACCCAACATTAGAGGATAATTTTCCAACAACTAATCTAGAAGCATTGAGTTGTGGAACTCCCGTTATTACATTTAATACAGGGGGGAGTCCTGAAGCTATAAACGAGAAAACCGGCATACAAATAGCTAAAGGAGATCTACATTCCTTATATAAAGCTATCTTAAATATGAATAAGTCTTTTAAAGAAGAGAATACAACCTATTGTAGGCAACGTGCTGTGACAAAATTCGACAAACATATAGCCCTTGCATCCTATTTAGAATTATATAAAAAAATTCTTGAAGAAAGAAGATGATTCCATATATTACGGCCATTCTCTGTATATTACTTTCCCGACTTGCATTCGGGAATAATTTGTTATGTGGCAAACAAAAGGTGGCTTACCTATTTTGGAGTATATTACCCATATTTATTTTATTAGCATTCCGAGCAGACTCTGTAGGGATGGATACACCTAATTACATAAGGTCTTTTGAAAATCAAAAGCTACCGGAACATCTGCAATATGAGGATGATCGCATAGAAATGGGATATGTATTTCTTGAAGGATTAATTGCAAAAACACTATCTAACCCTCAATGGCTATTTATAATTACAGCTCTGTTTATTTGCCTAAGCATTGGCCACTTTATTTATCAAACAGCTAAAGAGCCAATGCTGGCATTATTGTTTTTCATAACACTAGGTTTTTTTCAATTTACGTTAAGTGGTATTAGACAATCAATTGCGTTATCTATTACGCTATGGCTCTATCCATTTATCAAGCAAAAACAATTTATTCGTTTTATTATTGGTCTATTTATTGCATCTTTATTTCATAAATCCGCGTGGCTATTTCTACCAGCATATTTTATTGCGCAACAAAAGATTACTCCAATCAGAATCCTAATAGAACTATTAGGATTCCTTCTTTTATTTTTATCCGCCGAACGACTATTACTCATTACCGCAGATATAATGGATTATAACTATGGTATTGAAGAGACAGGGAATGGATACATCTTTTTCATTATTGTACTATTAATAACGATTTGTGGAATATTTAACCGAACGGCCATTATACAACAAAACCCTACCAACAAGTACGTCCTAAACTTAAACTTCATCAGTTTCTCATTATGGGGCTTGCGCCTAATTAGTCGAACAGCAGAAAGAGTAACACTATATTATATGCCCTATAGCTATTTGCTTCTTGAGGAAATGATAATGTCTCAAAAAAAGAGTATAAAACAGTTTTACTTATTCATTGTTATATTGTTAGCCATTTCGTTATTTTTTTATAGATTATCTAAAGATTCAAGCATATCTCCTTATACTTTCTATTTTGAATAATTCTATGAGAATTGTTTTTGCATCTAATTACTTTAATCATCATGAAAAGTACTTTTGTGATGAATTATCGAAAATGCCGGGAATTGATTTTACATTCGTTCAGACTCAAGAAATGACGCCCGATCGAATCGAATTGGGTTGGGGAATCAATATCGACAATATAAAATATTGCATTTGTTCATACAAATCCCGTGAGGAATATAACAAAGCAATAAAGATTGCAAATAATGCAGATATTCTACTTCTAGGAAGTGCTCCATACCAGTTCGTCAAAGAACGAATTCACCATAATCGATTGACATTCTACATTGCAGAGCGATTATTCCGAAACGGCTTATGGCATATGCTATATCCGCCTACATTCATTACGGTATTAAAACGATTCATCATTCCTGGGCATTTGAGTAATTTTTACATGCTATGCGCAAGCGGATATACAGCTGGAGACGTATGTAAAATTCACACATTCACTAAAAAGTGTTTTAGATGGGGACACTTTGTTTCCACAGACGCGCCTCTACGGGAATCACCCAAAGACATCATAAGAATTCTTTGGGTTGGAAGAATGATTCCATTGAAACATCCCGAATATGCGACAATGATCGCAACCTATTTAAAAAATAAAGGAATCAAATTTCATCTAGATATAATAGGAACAGGCCCCTTAAAGGAATTACTAAAATCAAACATCTTAAAACATAAATTAACAGATAGTGTAAATTTATTAGACTCAATGCCTTCTAGAGATATCCGTCAATATATGGCAAATGCAGACATATATCTATTCACAAGTGATTTCAACGAAGGGTGGGGGGCTGTTTTAGGAGAAGCAATGAGTACTGGTTGCGCTGTTGTTGCAAGTCACGGAATTGGGGCCGTACCATTTCTCATCGAGCATGGCAGAAATGGATTAATTTATCAAACAGGAGATCCCAAAGATTTCAAGCAATGTGTTGATATGCTTGTTAATTCACAAAATCTACGAAATCAATTAGGACAATCTGCTAAAGAAACAATGCAAACGTTATGGAACCCGCAAATTGCAGCACAACGATTTGCCGAAGTTGCAAAAGATTTACTAACTCGAGGCTATTTTACTCCATATGAAAGTGGCCCATTAAGCGTAGCACCAATCATTAAGAATAATTGGTATCACCATGATTCAATCTAAAGAAGATTACCTTTATTATCTTGCTTGTGACAAAATAGCATTACAGCAAAAACGTGAACATCCCCGATTTATGCATGATATTATTTGGTCTTTCGAGCGCCTCATGCGTAAATGCGAATATTATCAAAATTGTAGACACGGACTCATTGATAGTATTATACTTAAATGGCTAAAATTCAGATATGTAAAGCTGAGCCAACACTTAGGGTTTTCTATTGGGTTTAATACCTGCGGGCCTGGATTATGTCTCGAGCATTACGGATGCATAATAATAAATCAACATGCAAAAGTCGGATCGAATTGCCGTATTATTGGAGATGTTATTATCGGAGCTACAGAGCCTAATTTAGTTCCACAGATTGGTAATAATGTGTTTATCGGAGGTGGAGCAAAAATAATTGGAAATATTTATATTACTGACAATGTATGTATAGGAGCTAACGCAGTAGTAGTAAAAAGTATATTAACACCAGGAGTCACTATTGGAGGAGTTCCAGCCCATAAAATTAGCAATAACGATTCCTCAAAATATATCATAAAAGCAACTGAAATCATCCAAAATGAAGGACAAAATTAAATCCATACTACGACCATACTATCGACGATTTGTCTATTTCCTAAAGAGCTATCGTCGGATCGGTCTGAAAACTCATCATTTTACAATTATATCCAATAATTGTGGGGGGGGGTACGTTTATCAATATTTTGGGATACCATATTGTTCTCCGACCGCAGGGATTGGGATTCATCCTGACGACTATATCAAATTAGTAATGAACCCTCATTACTATTTTACTCAGCCCATTCATTTTCTATCAGATCCTCAAAAGGCTCGCCACTATCCACAACGGAAAAATGCGCCAAATTACGGGAATTATCCTGTCGGGACCATCGGTGATATCGAGGTATTCTTTACACATTACCATTCAGAAAAAGAAGCTCAATCAAAATGGGAGAGACGTTGCGCCAAAATCTCTTATGATAAACTAATTTTTTTATTTATAGAGAACGAGTGGATGACCGATAGGGAGCGTCAAATATTCCTCTCAGAACAAATCAAGGGTAAAAAGATTTATTTACGTCATACCCATCCAGAAATCCCTGCAGCTAAACAAGCTGGAGAAATCTTTATACCCAATGTTCCCATTAGGAATGGAATCGCAGCTTGGACTCCGACAATCATTACAAAACACATTCCTTGGAAGTTGATAATTAATTCATTAGCATGACAAAACCAAATCTAATTTCTATCATTGTCCCTATATACAATATGTCAGCATGGCTTAGCCGCTGCATACAAAGCCTAATAAATCAGACATATACAGCCTTAGAAATCATCTTGGTTGACGATGGATCTACAGACAATAGTTTACTATTATGTAAACAATACGCCGAACAAGATCCACGCATTATTGTCATCCACAAAGAAAATGGAGGCCAAGGCAGCGCTCGAAATACAGCCTTAAATATTGCACACGGACAATATATTGGATTCGTAGATCCAGATGACTGGATAGCATTAGACATGTACGCATACATGCTTAATTTATTGCAACAAAGGCACGCGGATATTGTCCAAATAGGATGGATTGAAACCAACACAGGGATAATTTCACCTACACATATATTCAAAGAACAAAACTGTTATAAAAATAAAGAAGCATTATCTCTTCTCATACAAGGTTCTAATAAGTTAAACACTAGCGTGTGCAACAAATTATTCAACGTTCAAATATTAAAAAATCTTCGCTTTACAGAGGTCCGAGCATATGAGGATGATGAATTCGTATATAAGGCAGTATGGAGAGCGTCAAAAATCATAATAGACAATACGCCTAAGTACTTCTATTTTATCAGACAGGACAGTACAATGACAGCTAAGTTTAATCTAAACAAACTAGCACTGCTGACAATACAAAAAAATATTTGTGATTTTATTCAAGAAAATATTCCAGAATGGTTTAATAAACAAGAACGGATTCTATGCTCTAAACAATTTTACATATTATCTTGCTTACTAACCAATAAAAATATTGACCCCGATAAAAAATATTATCACGCAATAAGAAGTGATATCTTAAATTCATATAAAGGATATATGCATAATCCCCTTATGGGAAGAAATTGCATTATACTATATCTTCTAAAACATTTTCCCTCTTCAGCCAATATAATTTTATCCTTAAAATTTCATCATAAATTATGACCCGTATATATATACATAGTAATGGAGATGCAGCTAATCATGGTTGTGAGGCAATTATCAGGACGACATACAACATGTTAAAACCAATAACATGTGAGATAGGTTATCCAACATACGACATTACCAATGATAAAAAATATGGAATTGATAAATTAGTTACTTTAATTCCATGTAAGCGGCCTATCATACAATATAGATCTGTTCGCTATTTTTACAATAGGCTACTTTCCAAGATTAATTTCGATAAATATGCAGCATCTCTATATCAAGATCTACTAACCAATTCATTGAATTACGACATTGCATTATCAGTCGGGGGAGACAACTATTGTTATCAACAATCTTACTTACGGTTAGCATATATTAATCGTACATTAAAAAAATCAGGGCTAAAATCCATATTATGGGGTGCATCAATTGAGCCCTCACTTCTAAAAATAAAAAGTGTGAGAGAGGATTTAAAGAAATATGATGCATTATTTGTACGTGAATCTGAGACTTATAAAGCATTACAATCTGCAAATATTAACTCTAACGTATATTTATATCCTGATCCAGCATTTAGTTTACAACGCCAGCCATATAATCTACCCAAAAATTTTATCGAGGGAAAGATGATCGGCATTAACATCAGTCCATTAATCCAAAATTTAAATTCCAATCCTACTCTCGTAATCAAAAATTACGAAAACCTCATAAAATACATTCTCTCAGAAACCGACTGCAATATTGCTTTAATTCCACATGTTGTATGGTCTCACAATGACGATCGCACTCTTCTATATACGATTTCTAATAGTTTCAGAAATACAAACAGAATAATTAACATTGGCGATGCAAATTGTATGCAATTAAAAGATTGCATAGCTCGATGCCGTTTTTTTATTGGAGCTCGCACCCATGCAACTATCGCAGCCTACTCATCATGTGTGCCTACTCTTGTTGTTGGATATTCTGTAAAAGCAAAAGGAATTGCAACAGACCTGTTTGGCACAGAAAAGAATTATGTACTTCCTGTTCAAGAAATACACACTGAAACAGATTTGGTCAAAACCTTCAGATACTTATTCGATCATGAAACTAACATATCAGAACATTTAAAAATAATCATGCCCGATTATATTAAACAAGCATATAAAGCAGGATCCACTCTTTGTAATTTAATAAAGTACTAAAAATGATCACAGCTCTTGTTTCTGTTATTGCACCATGCTTTAATGGCGAACATTACATCGGACGTTTTTTAGATTCTATATTGGCACAGACGTATCCCAACATAGAACTCATCCTGATAAATGATGGTTCCAAAGATAAAACAGAAGAAATCATCATGTCTTACAAACCCCAACTAAAAGTAAGGGGAATTAGTTTAAAATACGAATATCGTGAGAATGCAGGTATTGGAGCTGCGATTGATAGAGGTTTGAAACTAATATCAGGAGAATATTTCACTTGGCTAGGGACTGATGATTTCTGTCATCCTGACTTTTTACTGAAATTAGTAAATTTTATGAATAACAATCTACAGTATTCTGTTGTTAGAAATGATGGCTACATTGTCCAAGAGTCAGACCCATCTATCATTATCGGGAAAATGGCAGATCATAATCATGATAAACACAATGAGAAACCATTTATTAATGCAATATTAGAAAGGAATTTCAACTTTGGTTATAGCCTTGTTAGAACAAAAGATTTTTTCAAAGTTTGTCCCAATAAAACAATATATCCCTCCAGACAAGGCCAAAATTGGCAAATATTGTTACCCTTATTTTATTATGGCAAAGCCGCATTTTTTGAAGAACCGCTCTATTATGTTGTTTCGAATCAAAATAGTGTATCAAGAAATCCCGCCAAAAATGGAATGGAGGCTTTCATCGCTCAAAGAGAGGAACATAAAAATATTCTAGTACACACAATCTTGTCGATGAATTTACCCAAAAAAGAAAATGATTATTACCTAAAGTTAATAGATATAAAATATATACGAGTAAAGCTCCAAATTGCCTATCAATACCATAATAAAACTTTATTCAAAAGTCAATATGCATTATTGAAAAAATACAATGCAATTTCACTCAGAGATTTAATTCGTTATGTCCAGTTTCATCTACCTTGGATTGACAAACTAATTAAAATTATACGCCGGAGGAGGAACTAATGAATTCTATCAAATCAAAGGTTATTTCAGGTATATTTTGGCAATATGCACAACGATTAAGCGCACAAATTGTGCAATTCATCGTATCATTAATTTTAGCCAGATTATTATTACCTAAAGATTTCGGCACGATAGCCATTATCGGAGTTTTCATCACTATATCTAACCTTTTTATTGATAGCGGCTTTGGGAATGCCTTAATCCAAAAAAAAAATATTGACGATATTGATTGCTCATCTGTATTTTATCTGAACCTTATCATCAGTATTATATTATATGCAATACTATTTTGTTCAGCTCCATATATTGCCTCGTTCTATGAACTTCCCATCTTAACTCCCCTTCTCCGAGTACAAGCGTTACTGCTAATAGTTATGGCTTTTACTTGTGTCCAAAATGCCATACTAGTTCGCAATATGGAGTTTAAGAAAAACTTTATCATTAATATTTCCGCAGTCGCATTATCTTCAATTGTCGGGGTTGTAATGGCTTATACGAATTGTGGGGTTTGGAGTTTAGTCCTATCACAATTAACCATGCAAATAACATGCGTAATCGGATATTGGAGTTTAATTGGTTGGCGACCCAAAACTATTTTCTCTTGGAATAGAATTAAAAGCCTATATCAATATAGCTCACGAATTTTTGCAGGGTCTCTTCTGAACGTATTATACAATAACATCTATAATATAATAATCGGGAAACAATATTCAGCAGAACTATTAGGCTATTACAATAGAGGTGTACTCATTCCAACCATATTAGTCGAAAATGGGGCAAATACATTAAATAGCGTTATGTTCCCAGCTCTAGCCTCTATGCAGGATGAAAAAGAGCAAATTAAGATCATTATACAGAAAATGGTTAAGGCTGTTGCTTTCATCGTTTTTTTATTAATCGCAATCTTAATGCCTTTAGCAGAACCGCTAGTATCTATTCTACTTACTGACAGATGGTTGCAAGCAGTTCCTTTTTTACGGATAGCTTGTATAACTGTTTGTTTTTCTCCATTTATACTTATCAATACTTCCATCCTAACAAGCCTTGGATACAGTAATCTTTATTTAAAAGCGACTTCATTTGCCAAAATGCTAGCTATTGGACTTATATTTCTAGGAGCTCAATTTAATATTTATATCATGGTGGCAGCCGGCAGCGTAGGAGCTTTATTTTCTATGATTATTACATCCTATTGGAATAAAAAGCTAATAAAATATTCATTATGGAATTTTATTATAGATATCACACCTCCAGCAATTCTTGCAATCATTACCGGAATTGGTTTATATTTATTCACCCTTTGTAAATACAATCAATGGTCAACTATATTAATCGGTGGAACTTGTGCTATCATTTTTTATAGTACAATATCATATTGGCTAAAATTAGAGCCTATGGATTTATTTATCAAAACACTAAAATCCAGATTTAAATAATTATTCTATGTCGATTTTCAAAGACAAAGTCCTGTTAATCACAGGCGGTACAGGCAGTTTCGGGAACGCCGTACTTCGTCGCTTTCTCAATAGCGACATCAAGGAGATTCGAATTTTCTCGCGCGATGAGAAAAAGCAGGATGACATGCGTCATATGCTTCAGAGTTCGAAGGTGAAGTATTACATCGGCAATGTTCGCGACAAATCGTCGGTAGATATCGCCATGCGTGGTGTTGACTACGTCTTCTCGGCTGCTGCCCTCAAGCAGGTTCCCTCCTGTGAGTTCTTCCCGATGGAGGCAACCCGTACGAATGTCCTCGGAACAGGCAACGTTCTTGAGAGTGCTATCGAACATGGTGTCAAGAATGTCGTCGTTCTTTCGACCGACAAGGCTGCCTATCCGATCAACGCCATGGGTATCTCCAAGGCCCTGATGGAGAAGGTTGCCATTGCCAAAGGTCGTGAACTGGGCGAAGGTGCCGCTACGACCATCTGCTGCACGCGTTACGGCAATGTAATGGCAAGCCGTGGATCCGTAATTCCTCTCTGGGTAGAGCAGATGATGGAGGGTAAACCCATCACGATCACCGATCCCAACATGACCCGATTCATGATGACGCTCGACGATGCCGTGGATCTTGTGATCTATGCCTTCCAACATGGACACAACGGCGACCTCTTCGTTCAGAAAGCTCCGGCTGCTACGCTGGCCACACTGGCCGAGGCGTTGAAACAGATCTATGCCAAGATCGATCCGAAATACGGCGAGACGGAGGTCAAGGTGATCGGTACGCGTCACGGAGAGAAGCTTTACGAAACGCTGGTTACCCGAGAGGAGATGGCCAAGGCAATCGACATGGGCAACTACTACCGGATTCCGTGCGATACGCGGGACCTGAACTACGACAAGTTCTTCACCGAAGGCAACGAAGATGTCTCCCACATTGAAGATTACCACTCGCACAATACGGCTCGTTTGGATATCGAAGGCATGAAGAAACAGTTGCTTCGCCTGCGGTTCATCCAGGAGGATCTGGGACTGATCGAACGTGCAAAACCGCGCGATATCCGTTCGGAATAGACTAAACTCTTCCATTTCACGTCACTCGTCCGAGACGTTAAAACGGACAAATCCATTTCGCCCTTTATCAGGAACCGCAACCCAAAAAGCACGATGAACATATTGGTAACAGGAGCCAAAGGCTTCGTAGGGCGCAATCTGTGTGCCCAGTTACGCAACATCCGGGACGGAAAGGCAAAGAACTATGCCTTGGGGACGGATCTTGCGATCTTCGAATATGACATCGATTCCACCGCCGAGGAGTTGGGCGAATTCTGCCGCAAAGCGGATTTCGTCTTCAACCTCGCGGGGGTGAATCGACCGCAGAACCCCGAAGAGTTCATGCAAGGAAATTTCGGCTTCGCATCGACCCTGCTCGATACCCTTCGCAAACACGGGAACACCTGCCCGGTGATGCTTTCGTCATCGATCCAGGCGACACTCGTGGGACGTTACGCCGAAGGCGATTACGGCAAGAGCAAGAAGGCCGGCGAGGAGCTCTTCTTCGAATATGCCCGCGAAACGGGAGCCAAGGTGCTGGTCTACCGTTTCCCGAATCTCTTCGGCAAATGGTGTCGTCCGAACTACAATTCGGCCGTAGCAACCTTCTGTAACAACATCGCCAACGATCTGCCGATCAAGGTTAATGACCCGGCCGTCGAACTGGAGCTGCTCTACATCGATGACCTGGTGGATGAGATGATCGCGGCACTGAAAGGGGAAGAGCATCACTGCGAGTTCGAAGGGGTGGAGACACGTTTGACCCCCGAAGGTCGCTACTGTGCCGTTCCGACGACGCACCATGCGACGCTTGGTGAGATTGTCGACCTGTTGCATACGTTCCACGATCAACCCTCGACACTCGTCATCCCCGAGATTCCGGAAAACAGTTTTGCCAAGAAGCTCTATTCGACCTACCTCTCCTATCTTCCGAAAGAGAAGGTGGCCTTCCCGCTGAAGATGAATATCGATGCCCGGGGAAGTTTCACGGAGTTGCTCCGCACGAAGAACTGTGGCCAGGTATCGGTGAACATCTCCAAACCGGGAATCACCAAGGGTCAGCATTGGCACAATACCAAGTGGGAGTTCTTCATGGTGGTTGCAGGGCATGGCCTGATTCAACAGCGGCGCATCGACAGCGACGAGGTGTTGAACTTCGAGGTTTCGGGCGACAAGATCGAGGCCGTACACATGCTTCCGGGCTATACGCATAATATCATCAACCTCTCCGAAACGGAAAACCTGGTAACGGTGATGTGGGCCAATGAATCATTCGACCCGGGACGCCCCGATACCTATTTTGAATCTGTCGAATAAAGTATATTCATGTCTAAACAGACTGCTTCCAATCGTGGAATCATTATGATTCCCTATGCATACCTGGAAAATTCCAATACCGGGGTTAATATTGCCAATCGATCAAAACAAGTTGACATCTACATGAAAAATTGTTGTGTTGCTTGTTTGTCTGCAAAGAAATATAATGATTCAGATACCGATGTTGCTTTAGTAACGAATATCGATCCACCTAAAGAATATCGAGATATTTTGGAATCTCACAAAATAAAGATAATCCATGCGGATTTTGATCTCTTCAACTTTAGTGGAGAATATACATGGGCTTTAGCTTTTTATAAATTATGTGCCTTGCATCATGTTCTCCATGAATATGATTATGATTACTACGCATACCTAGATTCAGATGTATTTATACAATCTAGTTTTAACAACATATGGACTGAATGTGATGCTTATATCCTGTTATATGATATCAATCATGGGCTACAGGTAAAACACTATCAGCATATCCTCTCAGAAATGCGGGATTTTATGCCATCTCTATTTAGTAACGGGAATCTACCAACGCATAGGGGGGGGGAATTTTTTGCAGCAAATCGAGCCAATACTCTGATCTTCATCAAAAATTGTGAAGAGATTTACGCAGAGATGTGTCAGAAAAAATTCAATACGACCCACGGAGATGAGTTTATAATTTCCATAGTTGCGGATAAGTTGGGCTCCTTGGTAAAGAATGCAGGAGCATATATCTATCGCTTTTGGACGGGATCTTTCCGCTTAATATCAACCTGTTATATGTATAATCCGGTCGTTGTACTGCATGTGCCTGCGGAGAAAGAGTTCGGTATGCTGGCGGTATACGATAAGTACATTAAACAAGGAAGATTACCTCATAATATTAACAAAGTATATAGACTTTTACATTTAACTCATCGGAGTTTGAGAACTCGAATTGCACAATTGGTAAAACGGTTTAAGCATTAATTTCATGGAACCGATCAAACTGGATTACTCGGATATTCAATTTGCAGACAACGGCAAACTCAAGCTGCTGATTATCGTCGGGACTCGCCCCGAGATCATCCGGCTTGCCGCCGTCATCAACAAGTGCCGACTCTATTTCGACACCATTCTGGCACATACCGGACAGAACTACGACTACAACCTCAATGGAGTATTCTTCAAGGATCTGAAACTGAAAGACCCCGAGGTTTACATGAATGCCGTAGGTGACGACCTTGGCGCAACGGTAGGCAATATCATCAACTGCACCTATAAACTGATGGTTCAGACTCAACCCGATGCCCTGCTGATTCTCGGTGACACGAATTCGTGCCTTTCAGCCATTGCCGCCAAGCGTCTGCATATCCCGATCTTCCACATGGAGGCGGGCAACAGGTGCAAGGATGAATGCCTGCCGGAGGAGACGAACCGCCGTATTGTGGATATCATCTCCGATGTGAATCTGGCCTATTCAGAGCATGCACGACGTTATTTGGCTGAATGCGGGCTTCCGAAGGAGCGAACTTACGTGACGGGATCCCCGATGGCCGAGGTCCTGCATGCAAACCTGGACGAAATCGAAGCCTCGGATATCCACAAACGGTTAGGCCTGGAGAAAGGAAAATACATGCTGCTCTCGGCTCATCGCGAAGAGAACATCGATACGGAGAAGAACTTCTTGTCGTTATTCAACGCCATCAATGCACTGGCCGAGAAATACAACATGCCGATCCTTTACAGCTGCCACCCGCGGTCGAAGAAACGGCTCGAACAGAGTGGGTTCCAACTCGACAAGCGGGTAATCCAGCATGAGCCGCTGGGGTTCCACGACTACAACTGCCTGCAGATGAACGCAGCAGCCGTGATTTCAGATTCGGGGACACTGCCTGAAGAGAGCAGTTTCTTCACATCGGTAAGCAAGCCCTTCCCGGCAGTCTGCATCCGCACCTCGACCGAGCGTCCCGAAGCGCTGGACAAGGCCTGCTTTATCCTGGCCGGCATTGATACGAAGTCGTTGCTGCAGGCCGTGGATACGGCCATTGCCCTCCAGCAGGCTGCCGATTATGGTACTCCGGTACCCAACTATACGGATGAAAATGTCTCGACAAAGGTCGTCAAACTCATTCAGTCATATACCGGTGTCGTCAATAAAATGGTCTGGAGAAAAGAATAAAGAATGGAACAATTTCACCCTTTAGTTAGCATTATTATTCCTGTATACAACGGTGCTAACTTTTTAGCTCAGGCGATAGACTCAGCTCTGTCACAAACATATGACAATATCGAAATTCTGGTTATCAATGATGGTTCTACAGACAACAGAGAAACAGAACAAATTGCTTTATCATATGGTAGTAAGATTCGTTATTTCGATAAACGCAATGGGGGCGTATCATCTGCATTAAACCTTGGAATAGAAAAAATGGAAGGTGAGTATTTTTCTTGGTTAAGCCATGACGATTTATACGAACCTGAAAAAATAAAGAAACAAATTGATGCTCTACAAAGCTTACCCGATCATAATAAAACTGTTATCATGTGTGCTGATCGGTTAATAGATGTCAATGGAAAAAGTATTTTTCATCCTTACATTCCATTCTCTGGTTATTTCTCTGGAATGGCCATGTTCGAGAAATTTTATTCATCTCATGTGAATATAAATGGGTGTTCATTGCTCATTCCTAAATCCATATTCTTGAATTTAGGAGGCTTTAAATCTTTTAAATATGTACAGGATATAGAATGTTGGACACGATTTATGCTTCACGATATTGCTTTCTACTGCATACCGGACCGTCTTTCCATTATGCGAGTTCATCAAGGTCAAGTAACAGTTCGTTTTCCAGAGCTGTATTACTCAGAACGACATGATCTGGGAAGGATTATTGTAGACCAATTAATAGCTGAACCCACAAGATACAAATCTATAACAAAATGCTTTTTGCTATTTTGTTATAGAACGCTTGATTCTGATACGGCAAATTATATTGAAAACCGGGCCCATATATCATATCCCTTAAAACGAAGCATTCTAACAATCAGAGGATACATTGAACAAAAGCTACGCTTGATTTACCAGCATATTATTAAACGAGCTAAATAATATTACCATGCTAAAGATTCTTAATGTAGTTTGTGTTTTCTTTTCAATACCCTCTTTTTTTGGAGATCAATTATCGTATTTTACAAAAAAGGGATACAATATTCATTTAAGTTGCAGCCCATCAGATAAATTATTATCTTTTGCAAAAGAGCATGGTTGCTCTGCCGTAGAAATCCGGATTGATCGTAAATTTTCAATATGGCATGATCTGATCGCATTATGGAAATTATATAAATATATAAGAAAGGAGAAATTCGACATAGTATCAGGCCATACTCCCAAAGGAGGTTTATTATCTATGATTGCAGCTTACATTGCTGGAGTTCATAAACGTATTTTCTTTAGACACGGGTTAGTCTATGAAACTAAAACCGGCATAAGTCGGTTCATCTTAATTAACGCAGAACGTATTGCATCCCTATTAGCTACAAAAGTGGTATGTGTTAGTCCTTATCTCATAGAAAAAAGTTTACAAGATCATTTAACATCAAAGAGGAAAATGACTTTGTTAAATATCGGATCTTGTAACGGAGTGGATGCTTTAGAAAAATTTAACCCCAATAATATAATTATAACGAAAAAAGACTCTCTCAAACAAGCCTTACAAATTGATAACGATAGTTTTGTTATAGGTTACACCGGTAGGCTTGTGAAAGATAAAGGTATTGTAGAATTAGTTGAAGCATTCCAGACTCTAGACAAACAATACAACAATCTGCGCCTCTTATTAGTCGGGCCTCTAGAAGAACGAGATGCATTACCTAATGAAATCGTACAAATTATCAAAAATCACCCGAGAATAATCTTTACCGGTTTAATTGAGGACAATATCCAATATTATTATTCTTTAATGGATATATTGGTTCTCTGTACTCATCGGGAAGGTTTTGGAACTTCTATCCTAGAAGCTTCCTCTATGGAAAAACCTGTACTCACAACGTCACATTCCGGCAGTCGAGATGCCATTATAAATGAACAAACTGGATATTACATCGAAATGACTGCAGCTTCTCTTATTGAAAAAATATCTTTTTACATCAATAATCCAGAGATAAAATTTAAGCATGGGGTGAACGGGAGATCATTCGTTTTAAAAAACTTTGAACAAGAAATTATCTGGGAGGAAATAGAAAACCGGCTCTATAAAAACTAGTATATCATATGATTTATATTTTGATTAGCATAATTATATTAGAATTAGCCTATTTTCGGATTGCCGATCGATTCAATATCATCGACAAACCCAATGAGCGAAGTTCCCACAAAAGTATCACACTGCGTGGGGGCGGTATCATCTTCCTACTCGGGAGCTGGCTGTATGCCGCATTCTTCGGATTAGAATATCCCTGGTTTCTGACCGGACTCTCCCTGGTTGCCATCATCAGCTTCATCGATGACATCCATTCTCTGCCCGACAGCATTCGCCTGATCGTACAGTTTATTGCCATGTTCCTGATGTTCGAGCAGTTCGGAATCCTGAATTGGGAAAACTGGTGGATCATTCTCATTGCCTTGATTGTCTGTGTCGGAGTTTCGAATGCATATAACTTCATGGATGGGATCAACGGGATCACCGGAGGATATTCGTTGGCCGTTATGATTCCACTGATGTTCATCAATGCCCGAACGCCATTCATTGATCCGAATTTCCTCTACGTCGTAACGTTGAGCCTGCTGGTCTTCTGCTTCTTCAACTTCCGGAAGAAGGCGAAATGCTTTGCAGGCGATGTTGGATCGCTGAGCATTGCATTTATCGTAATTTTTGCCCTTGGCCGATTGATCCTGCAGACTGGAGACTTCACCTATATCCTCTTCCTGGCCCTATACGGCGTGGATTCGGTACTGACAATCTGTCATCGGATCATGTTGCACGAAAATCTGGGGCAGGCCCACCGGAAACACGCCTACCAGTTGATGGCCAACGAACTGAAGATTCCGCATGTGGTCGTATCTTCCATCTATATGATTATTCAGCTCGCCGTCTCTTTCGGATTGATCCTACTGCCGATTAACCACTGGCTCTACACAATAGTAATCCTGCTTCTATTGGCGATCATTTATCTCCTCTTCATACGGAAATATTACCCGCTGCATGAAGCTTATCTTAAATCCAAACAAGCCTAATTATGCTTATCGACGATAAACTTCTGGACGAGGTAGCAGCATTGGCCCAGACCTCTGAACGGCTTCGCATGAATCGTGACATGCGGAACTCAACGGCAGATACTTCTCAGCGAATGTTAAATGCCCTGGAGATCGGCACCATCCTCCCCATCCACCGCCATCCGACAACCTCCGAAACTCAACTTCTGTTGCGCGGCAAGATCGACGTAATGTTTTACGATGATCAACGCCACGAAATCGAGCGGTTCCACCTCGATCCGCGAAACGGGATGTATGGCGTAGATATTCCGGCCGGCACATGGCACAATCTCGTTGTTATTGAACCGGCCGTTATCTTCGAGACAAAGGACGGAGCCTATAAGCCCATCTCGCCCGAGGACGTTTTATAGATCCAAACTCATCCACGTTATACGGTCCGGAAGAATGATCTTTCGGGCCGTATTCATATTCCATATCCAACACCCCCGCAAAACCCCGAAACTTCCTCCCCTACCGACCGTACTCCACGGCTCGTTAACCGAAAAATCGGCGACAGTGTTTTGTTCCGGTGACCGGCCTGCGCTATCTTTGTGGAAAAATCCGAAAACCATGAAAAGACGCGTATTCGTTACGGGTGGTGCCCACGGAATCGGAAAGGGTATCGTCGAGGCCTTTGCCCGGCAAGGTGATGAAGTGGTCTTCTGCGACATCGATTCCGTCCTCGGCACCCAAACCGCAACCGAAACCGGCGCCCGCTTCTGCGAGGTGGACGTCACCGACGCACAAGGCATCGAAGCATGCATGGAGCAGCTCTTCGCCGCACAGGGCGACATCGACATCCTGGTCAACAACGTCGGAATCAGCCTCTTCAAACCCCTCACCGAGCTCTCGATCGAGGAATTCGACCGTGTTCTGGCCACCAACCTGCGTCCGGTCTTCATCACCTCGCGCCGGCTGGCCCTCCACCGCCAGCAGAACGGCAACCGCAGCTACGGCCGCATCGTCAACCTCTGCTCGACACGCTACCAGCAGAGCGAGGCGGGCACCGAGGCCTACTCCGCCTCGAAGGGCGGCATCTACTCGCTGACCCACGCGCTGGCCTTCTGCGAACGTCACCCGGAGATGCTTGACGGCCTGGTGCTGCTGAGTTCCACCCCGAATCCCGACAGCCCGGAGAAGGCCGAAAACCGGCGCCGTGAGATAGCACTTGTCCGCGCCGGACGCAAGGAGCTGCTGGCCCGTGTGGCACCGGCCGCAGGCTTTGCCGAGGAGAACCGCGACCGGATGAAGGACTACATCGAGGATCTGACCGAGCAGGTCTTCATCACCGAGGACGACGGTATCGTGGCACTGCTCAACGGCATGATAGACCGCAAGGATCAGAACGAAATGCTGCGGCAAACGAAAGTACCGGTCCTTTTTATCCTCGGTCACAAGGATAACTACATTCCCTTGGAGGTCGCCGAGAAGATGGTTGCCGACCACCCCGAAGCCCGAGTCGTCTGGCTCGAACACGCGGGGCACATGGGCTTTCTCGAGGAGCCCGAAGCGACGGCCCAGGCCCTGCTTGACTTTGTTAAAACCGAAAAATAATCCGACAACACCTCACTCTCTTTTCAAGACGGGGAAGATCATCTTTCCCGTCTTTTCTTTTGCCGTACGCCATAAATGACCGGCCGCCCCACACTTTCTCCGCATTCGCAGCCACACAAAACAGCCCGCACGCACCGTCCGCCTCCGGCGACGCCATGGCTGCATGCCATTGCGTACACACCGTCTCCACCACCGTCCAGCGGGTCATGGCGTCGATCATCCGCGCCGGGAGGGGTTCGTTGCAGGGCAAAAAAAGGTCAGACCTTACGATCTGACCTTGAAGAGGCGGCTACCTACTCTCCCACGGGATAACCGCAGTACCATCGGCGTAAGTGAGC
>NZ_NFIA01000015.1:0-59016 GCF_002159375.1 Alistipes sp. An54 | reverse complement strand
CCCCCCCCCCGACGTGCCGGCCTCCGTCAAGGAGCAGCGCAGCCCCTCCGACCGGGGATTCTGACCGGAGCCGGGAGTGTGAGCCGGGGCTTTGAACCGGGGCCGTGAGGCGTGTGTCGGAAGCGGAAGTCCGGAACCGGGCCTTTTCCGCCGGCGAATTATTCCGCCGCCTTGCTGCGGGGTGCGAAACGCCGGTAGAGTGCCCAGGCCGCCCAGCCCAGCACGGCACCGACCAGAGCGCCCCAGACCAGATCCATCGGGAAGTGTTTGCCCAGATAGATCCGCGAGTAGCAGACAACCAGCGTACAGCATATCATCAGCAACGTGAACCACCGCCGGCGGATGACCCGTGCCGAGAAGAGCGCCAACGCCACGATCGTCGCGGCGTGGGCCGAGACGCTTCCGTAGCGGCCGCTGACCGCTTCGATGGGGACGTGTACCGTCCAGTGCCCCGAATACCCGGCCGCCGCAAGCTCCTCGGGCGAGAGCCAGCGCAGCGTCCGCAGCGAGTCGGGCGTGATGTCGAGCCCCTCGAGCGAAGGGGTGAACATCGGCCGCCAGCGCGGTTCGAAATCGGGCAGCAGACCGCCCAGCAGTCCGTTGTGTTTGAAGATCCCGGCCACCATGTCGGCCAGTGCCACCGCTGCGGCCATCAGCACCAGGAAGAGCAGCATCCCCCGCCAGCCCGAGCGTCGCCAGACGAGCCACAGGATCACCGCGTAGAGCGGAATCCACATCGTCGTTCCTGAAAGGGTGAGCATGATGCGGTCCCACACGGGTCCGCCGTCGAAGTTCAGCGCCAGAAAGAGTTGTTGGTCGAGGTTCTGCATCGTCGGATCAGAATTGGAAGTAGATGAAGGGCTGGATGTCGCTCGACTTGATCTGCATGACACACCAGATCATCGCGGCGGCCATCACCACCTGCAGCACCAGCGGGGCGTTGACCACCACCTGCCGGGCCAGGGCATCGACCCGCCCCGGCATCAGGTGCAGGATGTATCCCGCGGCAATCAGGGCGAAGACCCCGGCATATCCGGCCACCACCTGCGGGATCATCGCCGGGTTGAAGTTCTCGAAGATCTGGTGCAGCATCAGCGAGACGGTCTGCATCGACTCGGCGCGGAACATCAGCCACCCGAAGCAGACCAGATTGAACGTCACGAAGATACCCGCCGCACGGCTCCACCAGTGCATCTGTGCGCCCGATACCTTGGCACCGGGGACGACGCTCAGCCAGAGCTTGTGCAGCGCCAGCGCCACGCCGTGCAGCCCGCCCCAGAGGATGAAGCGCACCGCCGCACCGTGCCACAGTCCGCCGAGCAGCATCGTCAGGAGCAGATTCCAGTAGGTGCGCAGCCGTCCCTTGCGGTTGCCGCCCAGTGAGATGTAGAGGTAGTCGCGCAGCCACGACGAGAGCGAGATGTGCCACCGCCGCCAGAATTCGGTGATCGTGGCCGACTTGTAGGGTGCGTCGAAGTTCTTCGGGAAGCGGAAGCCCAGCAGCAGCGCGATGCCGATGGCCATGTCCGAGTAGCCCGAGAAGTCGCAGTAGATCTGCAGCGCGTAGCCGTAGATGCCCATCAGACACTCGAAGCCCGAGTAGAGCAGCGGTTCGTCGAAGACCCGGTCGACGAAGTTCAGCGAGATGTAGTCCGAGATGATCGCCTTCTTGAAGAGACCCGTGAGGATCAGGAAGACCCCCGTGCCGAACATTTCGCGCGTGATGCGGATCGGGTTCTGGCGTATCTGCGGGATGAAGTCCCGGGCCCGCACGATGGGGCCGGCGACCAGCTGCGGGAAGAACGACAGGTAGAAGAGGTAATCGAGCCAGTTGGTCAGCGGGCGCAGCTGTCCGCGGTAGACGTCGATCGTGTAGCTCATCGACTGGAAGACGAAGAACGAGATGCCCACCGGCAGGAAGATGTTCTGGAACTGGAGAAAACCCTGCCCGAAGAGCTGGTTCGAGATGTCGATCAGGAAGTTCGTGTACTTGAAGTAGCCCAGCATGCCGAGGTTCACCGCCACGCTCAGCGCCACCAGCCAGCGTTTGGTCTGCCGGCTCTGCGTGTGGAAGATCCCCCGTGCGATCAGGAAGTCGCTCGTCGCCGTGAAGATGAGCAACAGGAAGTAGATGCCGCTCGACTTGTAGTAGAAGTAGAGCGAAAAGAGTACCACATAGATGATGCGGGCCATCGGCGCCCGCCGGAAGGCACTGTAGACGAGCAGGAAGCCCGCAAACAGAAACAGGAAAAGACCGCTGCTGAAGATCAGCGGCGAGGTGGCGTCGTAGGTCAGCAGCGCCGTGAGCCGTTCCCAGATGCCGTCCGTTGTGGGGAGTGTCATGGTTGCGGCAGGTTAAGGGATTCGGGGACCGGAAGCCCCTGCGGTTCGGGCGTCAGCTCCGGAAGCAGCTCCCGCTGCAGGCGGATTCGCTGCAGCGAGTCCATCACGGCCGCGGCTTCGGCCTGGCGGCGCTGCGTGAGGAGGATCTCCGTGTAGGCCTTGCGGATCTCCTCGTTCAGCGCATCGTAGAGCGCCCACGCCACACGCCGTCCGCCGGCGTAGTTGATGTGGGTGAAGTCCTTGCCGGCCCAGCCGTTGCGCACGAACTCCGCCATGCCACCCTGGGCGCGCATCGCGTCGCTCGTGGGCCAGAAGGCGGCTCCCGTGTTGCGGGCCGCCGTGCGCTGGCTCTCGGTCATGTAGGGAACGGCGTCCATCGGTTCGAATCCCGAGTCGGTCTTCACCGAGCGGTCGCTCACGCCCAGGATCAGCACCGCGGCACCCGGGAAGCACTGCCGTACGTAGGCCACCATCTTTTCGATCTGCGAGGCGTAGCCGCGATAGTCCGTCACGCCCGCCTGCATGATGTTCAGTCCGTACTGGAGGATCACCAGATCGTATGGTGCAAAGGAGTGGATGCGGGCGTTGACCGACGGATTGGTCCAGAACATCGCCTGGCCGTTGTTGCTGCGCACCGAGTAGTTGTCGACCACCACGCCGTGCCCCTCGAAGATCGCACCGTAGCCGATGAAGTCCTTCGTCCCGGCGAGAACGCGGAAGCCCAGCGAGTGGATGTGCGGTGCCGAAACGGCGATCTGGCGCACCGTGGCATCGCCCTCGACCGTGAATTCATGCCGCAGCGTGTCGTTCAGCGTCACCTCCACGCGGCTCTCCGCCGGGGAGAGGAAGAGGATCCGGGCGTCGGTCACGGCATCGAGCTGCTGCCGGAAGTCGGTGTTCTCCCAGCGGGTCGAGGCGTCGGTCGAGGGCTGGCTCACCCAGCCCGAAATGTAGAAGTGTTCGCGCAGGAAATCCGGAGCCGCCTTGCGCTGCATGATGTTGTAGGTGGCCCACCCCTTGGACTGCGTCTTGATGGTGCGGCGGAAGGCCGTCAGCGGCGAGGCCATCGGGGCAAAACCCGTACCGCCGCCCGGACGTCCTCCGTAGGCGGTCTGGAGGCGTTCGCGCAGATCGGCCGTCAGGATGTCGCCCTCGACGAACGAGTCGCCCAGAACGGCAATTCGCACCGGACGCCGCGCCAGCAGCAGCGTGTCGCAGAAGGCCCGCAGACGGCCGCTGTCGCTGTAATCCTCGATCGGAGTCAGCGTGGCGACCCATCGTGTGGTGTCCGCCTTGCGCGGCGCATAGCGGTCGTCGGCCGGCGTGTCGTCCGCAAGCCGCCATTCATAGATGGTCGGGGCCTCCTGGTGCGCGGTGTCGGCCTCGATGCGCGAGGCCACCTCCGCCAGATCGACGCGGAACTCCTCCTCGTCGTAGAGCCCCGTGGCGGCCTCCTGCTCCGCCGGGGCCGAATCGTCGAACGTCATGAGGTCCGAGAGGATGTTTGCGCGCCGCAGGTGGATGCCTCCGATACTCTGCGGAGGTATGAAACTTACGGCCACGAGCACTGCGATGAGTGCCGCGGCCGCCAGCCAGGTGCGATGGGTGTAGTCTTTCTCCGGAGTGTTCATTCCGCGTTGTCAGTCGTTGCGTCGTCCGAGGATCAGGAAGACGTAGTAGAGCACCGACGCGATGGCGCTCAGTGCCGCCACCAGGTAGGTGCGGGCTGCCCACGAGAGGGCTTCGCGCGCCTGCGAGAGCTGCACGCCCTGGATCGTACGGCTGGCCTGCAGCCACTCCAGCGCCCGCGCCGAGGCGTTGTACTCCACGGGCAGCGTCACGATCGAGAAGAGGGCCGACATGGCGATCAGTCCCACGCCGATCCAGCAGAGCACCTCGTTCTGCGTCGTGGCCAGGATCACCAGACCCAGGATGATGACCCACGTGGCGGCCGACGAGGCGAACTGAACCACCGGAACCAGCTGCGAACGCAGCACCAGCGGTGCATAGCCCCGGGCATGCTGCACGGCGTGGCCGCACTCGTGGGCCGCCACGGCGGCTGCCGCCACGCTCGTCGACGAGTAGACCGCGTCGCTCAGATTGACGGTCATCGTCTGCGGGTTGAAGTGGTCGGTGAGCTGGCCGCTCACGTGCGTAACCTTCACGTTATGGATGTTGTTGTCGCGCAGCATCTTCTCGGCCACTTCGGCGCCCGTCAGGCCGCCCGGGAACTGCACCTTCGAATACTTCTTGAAGACCGACTGCAGGCGCGCCTGCACCACGAAGCCGATGACGCCGATGATGATGATCAGCACGAACATGCCCATCGTGGCGGCGTCGTAGCGTGCGGCATGCGGCTCTGCGTAGTAACCTGCCTGAAGCAGGGTGATAAGGGGTTGATACATAGTCGTAAGTGTTTACTGTTTCTTGCGATACGTGTAGTACGAACCGGCTTGCTGGCTCGGCATCAGTACCATGTCATTAACGTTCATGTGGGCCGGTAATTGTGCCACCCACGCGATTGCCTCCGCAATATCCGCGCCGGTGAGGGGCTCGACCCCCTCGTAGACGGCAGCGGCACGTTGCCGGTCGCCGTGGAAACGCACCTCGGAGAACTCCGTTTCGACCATGCCGGGGCGGATCTCCGTCACCTTGATCCCGGCCGGGAGCAGATCGGCGCGCATCGACTGCGAGATGGCGTGCACGGCGTGTTTCGTGGCGCAGTAGACCGCGCCGTTTTCGTAGGGCTCCGTGCCGGCGATCGACCCCAGGTTGATGACGTGTCCGCGGCCTGCGGCCACCATTTTCGGTGTGATGACCCGCGTGACATAGAGCAGCCCCTTGACGTTGGTGTCGATCATGGCGTCCCAGTCGCGCGTGTCGCCGCGGTCGATGTGTTCGAGTCCGGCGGCCAGTCCGGCGTTGTTGACCAGCAGGTCGATCTGCTCGAGGGGTTCGAGGTTGCGCCGAACCTCCTCTTCGGAGCGGACGTCGAAGGCGAGTGTCGTGCAGCTCCCGCCCGCCGCCTCGATCTCGGCCTTGAGTTCGGCGAGCCGTTCGGCACGGCGTCCCGTGGCGATGATGTCATAGCCTGCGGCGGCGAGTCGCAGGGCCGTTGCGCGGCCGATTCCGGAGGTCGCACCCGTGATGAGAGCCCGTTTTTTCATGAAAATCCCGTATTTCGGGCAAAAATACGAAATTTATATGTTTCTTTGCATAAATTTCAGGACAAAATAGAGCACCCGTGAATCTCGCCTTTTTCATCGCCCGCCGTACGGCCCGTCCGACGCCCGGAAACCGCCCCGGGGTCATGGACCGCATTGCCGTAGGGTCGGTGGCCCTCGGGGTGGCGGTGATGATTCTGACGTTGGCCGTGGTCATCGGCTTCAAGCGCGAGGTCGCCCGCAAGATGGAGGGGTTTGCCTCGCACGTCACGGTGACCGACATCCGCGGGGTCGATGCGCTCGATTCCCGGCCCGTGCATCGCAGCGCCCGTCTCGAGGCGTTGATCCGTTCGACCGACGGCTTTGTTGCGATGGCCCCCTATGCGCTCAAGGGTGGGATTGTCCGCACGGCGGATGCCGTGGGTGAGGTGGTGCTCAAGGGCATCGGACCGGATTACGACACGTTGCTGCTCGGGGAGTGGCTCGTCCGGGGGCAGATGCCCCGCATCGGCGATTCGATCCGCACGAAGGACATTCTCCTCTCGCAGCTGCTGGCCGACCGGCTGGAGGTCGGCGTCGGGGACCGCATCGAGATGCTGTTCGTCGACGGCGGCGAACGCCCCCGCCGCGACCGCTTCAAGGTGTCGGGAATCTACGCCTCGGGGTTGGACGAGATGGACCGCTCGATGGTCTTCACCGACATCCGGAACGTGCAGCGCCTCTGCGACTGGTGCGCTGACGAGGTCTCGGGCTACGAAATTCGGGTCCGTTCGCTCGACGAGGCTCCGGCTTTTGCCCGGACGCTGGACCGCACGCTGCTCTACGACGAGGGTGAGGGCACCGAGAACCTGGCCGTCGAGAGCGTCACCGAGCGTTACGCCAACATCTTCGACTGGCTGAAGGCCCACGATGTCAATGCAGCCGTGGTGATCGGCATCATGCTCGTCGTGGCGTTCTTCAACATGACCTCGGCGCTGCTGATCCTCGTCCTGGAGCGCACGCGCATGATCGGGCTGCTGAAGGTCCTCGGCATGCGCAGCCGGCAGATCCGCGCCGTCTTCCTCTGGCGGGCCGCCTTCGTGGCGCTGCGCGGTCTGGGGTGGGGCAACCTCGTCGGTCTGGGCCTCTGCGTGCTGCAGCACACGACCCATCTCGTCAAACTCAACCCGGAGGGGTATCTCCTCTCCGAAGTCCCCATATCGCTGGGGTGGGGGTGGTGGCTGGCACTCAATGCCGGCTTCATCGCCGTGATTGTCCTCCTGCTGATGATCCCCGCCTCGATTGTCTCCCGTATCAAACCCGAAGAAACGATTCGTTACGAATGAAACCCTACAATACCGATCAGTCCAAGAAGGAGGAGGTCCGCGAGATGTTCGATAACATCGCGCCGAAGTACGACCTGCTCAACCATACGCTCTCGATGAGCATCGACCGTCTCTGGCGCCGTCATGTCGTGAAGATCGTGTGCCGTGTGAAACCCCGCCGCATCCTCGACGTGGCCACCGGAACGGGTGACCTGGCCATCGCCATGGCCCGCCGCATCAGAGAGGCTCACGTCCTGGGTGTCGACCTCTCGGAGCGCATGCTCGACGTAGCCCGCCGCAAGGTCGAGGCCCGCGGTCTGGACGGCCGCATCGTGCTGGACCACGGCGATGTCGAGCACCTCGATGTGGCGACGGCGTCGGTCGACGTGGCCACCGTCGCCTTCGGCGTGCGCAATTTCGGTGATCTGGATGCCGGGCTGCGCGAACTGGCCCGGGTGCTGCGCCCCGGCGGGCGGGTCGTCATCCTGGAGTTCTCGAGACCCTCGAACCCGCTGTTCCGCACCCTCTACGAATTTTATACCTACCGGATTCTGCCCCGCATCGGCGGCATGGTCTCCCACGATCGCCGTGCCTACGAGTATCTTCCGGCCTCGGTCGGCGAATTCCCCCGCCCGGCCGAATTCCTGCGGCGGCTCGAGGCGGCCGGATTCCACGACTGCAAGGCCCGCAGCCAGAGTTGCGGCATTGCCCAAATTTATATTGGTGTACGATGAAACGATTGTTCTTTTATTCGCTGCTACTCTTCGCCGTCCTGGCGATGGGCTCCTGCCGGCGCTCGATTGAGAAGACGGCTCAAAAGATCCGTTTCGAGGGAATTGAACGGGTGCAGCTGCAGGGGTTGACCTCCGCCGAGGTGGTCGCCCGGATCGACAACGGCTCGGCCCATCGGCTCCAGCTCGCCTCGGCCCGGATCGACATCCATTACGCCGATGCGGTCGTGGGGCGGCTGATTCTCGAGGAGCCCGTCGAGATCGACCGTCGGACGCAGGCCTCGATCCGGACGCTCTGGCGGCTGCAGATCTCCGATCCGCTGACCCTCTTCGTCCTCTACCGCAAGGTGAAGGCCGGTGAGTTGGACCGTATCGCCCTCTCCTTCGAGATCGAGGGCCGCGGCGGCCCGGCTCCGCTCCGTTTTTCCCGCGAAAAGATGCCTTTGTCCGAATTTTTGACTACCTTTGGGCTCTCCGTTCAGGATGTGCAAAATTATCTGAAGTTATGAAATACCGTACGCTGATCCTTACCTGCGCTCTGTTGATGGTCGCTTCGGTTGCCGGAGCCCAGTCGCTCGAGGCCTTCAAGCAGCGTCTGGCCCAACCGACAGCCGGCTCTGCGCTGTTCGATCCGGCTCGCGTCGTGGTCACCGAACACGGGGATGCCGCCCGCGCCGTGGCCGATGCCGCCCGCAGTGCCCAGCGCCTCTCCTACAAGGGCCATCGCGTCTGCATCTTCTTCGACAACGGCCCCGATGCCCGCAACGGTGCGCTGGCTGCCAAACAACTCTTCGAAGAGACTTTTCCCGGTATCCGGGTCTACATGGTTTACGAAAGCCCGTGGTTCTCGGTCTCGGTCGGAAACTGCCTGACCTCCGAGGAGGCTATCATCCTGAAAGGCAAGGTCTCGGCCACCTTCCCGAAGGCCTTTCTGAAGAACGAAGTGATCTCCGTGAGCGACCTTCTGGAGTGATTTGCGGCTGCTTTTGAAAATTTTTTGATTTTTCTTTGCTTTTTTTTGGCGAATATCTATCTTTGCGGCGTTTAAGAAGTGTTAATTAAACGTTTGACGCTATGAAAAAGATTTTCTCTTTGGTCATCGTTCTGGCTGCCGTAGCCATGGTTAGCTGTGGTGGAAACGCCAACAAGAAGGCAGCTGCTGATGCCGCTGCTACGGAAGCTGCTGCTACCGAGGCTTCGGCTTGCGAGGGTTGCACCGAGAAGTGCGATTCGACGGCTGCTTGCGAGCAGGCTGATTCGACCGCTGCCGAGACGGTTGAGGCTGCAAAATAATTTTGCCCTCTGAAGATTGGGGAGATTCCTCGAAGGGAATCTCCCCTTTTTTTGTCTTCTCGGGATCGGAGCGTGCGGCTGCAGTCCGGCCCCCCCCCGAGATTAGACGGGCGGAGGCGTCTGCGCAGGCGGCCTTCCGATAAAATCGGGTGATGCGATCTCCTCCGCATCCCCTTTTTTTGTATCTTTGGGTGGCGAAAACCAACGACATTAAAAAATATCAGCTATGAAAGTCCTGCTTATCAATGGAAGCCCCCATCGCGAGGGCAATACCTTCATCGCATTGAACGAAGTTGCCCGCACGCTCGAGGCCGAGGGCGTAGAGGCCGAAATCGTCTCGATCGGTACCAAACCCATTCCGGGCTGCATCGGCTGCTGGCAGTGTGCCCAGACCGGCAGTTGCGCCTTCAACGACGATCTCTACCTGCTGATCCGCGAAAAACTGGCCACGGCCGACGCCCTGATCGTCGGTTCGCCGGTCTACTTCGCCGGCCCGAACGGTTCGCTGTGTGCGCTGCTGGACCGTCTGTTTGTCTCGTGCGTCGACCGCCTGGCCTATAAACCGGCTGCTGCCGTGGTCGTGTGCCGCCGCGGAGGAGCCAGCGCCGCGTTCGACCGTCTGAACAAGTATTTCATGATAACGAACATGCCGGTCGTCTCGTCGAAATACTGGAACAGCGTCCATGGACGGACTCCCGGCGAGGCCAGTCAGGACGGTGAAGGTCTGCAGACGATGCGTGTGCTGGGGCGTAACATGGCCCGCGTGCTCAAGGCCGGATTGCTCGCTACGGAGAACATCCCCGAAGCCGAACCCCGCATCATGACGAGTTTTATCCGTTAGTCGGTTCTCGGGGCGCACGAATCGGACTCGGGACCGGGCCTTTCATGCCGCGGGACTGACTTTTCTTTCGAGCCTGTCCGAATCCGTGTCAGGCGGCGCCGTGCAGAAAAAATCGCCGTCATTTGCAGAATCGGGAAATATTGCGTACTTTTGCGCCATCCCCACGGAAAGATGCAGGAGTGGTTGAACTGGCCCGCCTGGAAAGCGAGTAAACCTCAAAAGGGTTTCAGGGGTTCGAATCCCCTTCTTTCCGCTCGAAGGTACGTTTGTGAAGAGCGTTGCAGAATTTCTGCAACGCTCTTTTTGGTTGTTCTCATATGCGGCGTTTGCCCGGTTTCCTCCCGGAGCAGATGGCGCGGGACCGAAGACCGGAGTGGATTCCGGTCGACGGTAGAGTAGTGCGGCATCGTGTTTGGCGCCGCTTCCGGTAGGCGGAAGGGGCGCGACAATATCCCGTGGGCTGTTGGCGGGGTGAAGGTACGCCGTGAACACGGGCTCTGTCGGCAGCTCCTCCCGTTGCGGGTGGGCATGCCTTGTCGGCTGATGGGGCCGGTTGTCGTACAGGTCCCGAGCGTCGCTTATTCGACGTGTTGCTGTGCCTGTCCGATCCGCCGGTCCAGCGGGGTTGAGGAGCGTTCACGGAGAATCGTCAGCACCTCCTCGACAATCTCCTGCAGGGTCCACGGAGAACCCATTTTGCGTAATCGCAGACGCTCGCTGGCGATACGCAGCGGCTCGAGTAGTCCGATGGCTGCCACGATGTAGGGCGGCATCCGGAGATTGTCGATCCGGTATTTCCGCTGGTTGAGGTAGGTCAGAAACGTGTCGTAGGTCGTTCCCAGCAGGTAACGGCCGTAAAGTTCGAAGATCCGTTTGCAGTTGCGGAGTGAGTTCTCTCGTTCGAAGTAGGCCTGTTTCAGCTCTTGCGCCAGAAGAATTCGCCATTTCAGGTGGTTGGGTACGTACATATGTTCGAGTTTTTAATGCTCTTATTTCCGGTGAAACCGGCTTGAGCCGAAATGAGTACCGGGACATTGGCCTTGCCTGCTTCTTGAGGAGGTGTGCTTGCCGGATTTGTCTCTTCGACAATGAGGTGCTTGCTTCCCGTTTCGTCAAATTGAGCCCATGGTTTGGAAGCAAAGATAAAATAAATATTGGTAATATACAATAATAAATTGTAGATTATGGCTTCCTGTGAACCATGATCATGGCCTTTCCTGAAAAATGGAGATCTTCGGAGATAAGGTTCTCGATGAGCAGCAATTGGATAAGTGGACGCCGTTCTTCTTGCGGATGATTTCGGCGTACGGCGTGCCTTGCATGCGAGAAAGTAGCGATGCCCCTCCCCTCTGTTTGGTTGAACGTTGCAATGATTGGCCGATCCAATTCGCCGGGATCGGATATCGGTTGCACGGATCCGGAAAGAGGCGAATTTTTCAAAACGGAAATAGGGTATAGCCCGTTTGCCCGCTCATCAGTGTGATTGCCCCGTCTATCGGGTCGGAAACCTTGCGGGCCGATCTGTGGTGAGGACCCGGACAGAAGGTGCCGGTACGGCCGGAGGAAGGCGTTTGTGGATACCGGTGGTCCCGTTCCGTACCGATAGCTCTTATCCGGGGTGTTCGGACCGTTTCTTCGGCAGTTCGCCCGTTATGATGACCTCGGAATGGAGATGTTCTTTGCTTTCGGACGGAAGGAGAAGCGGCCGAATAGGAGCAAACCGCGATGCTTCCCGTATATGGGAAAGTTGAAAAAACGGGACGGTTGAGATCTCCGTCCCGAAGAAAATGCTGTTCCGATCGGATCTCCCCGACGGTTGGATCCGGACGACAAGCCTCATTTGGATCGGTTCCTTACCTGCAATCTTGAGCGAGGCTCCTCAACGTTGCGGTTCGCTCTTCTGAGCGAGAAGTGCATCTATGATTTTGCGAGCCACAATTCGCTGACCGGCTCCATCCATGTGAACGCCATCCCTCGTATAGACTTTGAAGACGGGCTGCAGCGGATGGTAGAGGTCGATGACCTGCCAACCGGATTTTTCCGCAATGGCCGAAAAAACGGGAACCAGTGCCCGAAGCCGGCGATTCCCGCCGGTATATTTTGCTCCGACCTTTGCATCGTCCATCGGCGGCGGGGTCATGAAGAGGCATAACGGATGGTAGCGTCGGACCAGCGGCGAGGAGTTCATTCGTTCGATCAACTCCCTGAAATGGGTGACGACCTTCTGCTGGTGATCCGAATAGACGGCTTTCGTGTCGTTGGTCCCCAGACAGACGACGATCACGTCGCAACGCCGCTTCCTGAAATAGCGGTTGGCTTCATCGAGATCCTGTTGAAGTGTGTGGAGCGCATTGAGGTGTGAATCTCCATTGTTGTCGAATCCGATGGTGCGGCCGCTGCGGGAGTTGTTGTGGATATCGGCCTGCGGAAGCAGGGCCTGAAGCTGATCGACCCAACCGTCGCGTTTCTCCCCGTTCGAGTCGCCCAATGTCCAGATTCCTGGAGCCATATCGTATTCCGACTCCTCGACGGGCAGCAATGACAGGGCCTGGGGCAGTTGCTCGTGGCCTCCTTCGAAGAGCGTCAGCGAAACAGTGCTGTGGTTTCGGCTGAGATGAACGGCTCTTCCGCACAGCGTCTGTCGGATATCCCGGTCCGGGTTTTGACGCGCTGCAACCAGTCGAAGTGCCTCGCGGTCGGATACCAGACTGGAATCTGCGGCCCCCAGTGTACGGGCCACGTAGTTGTACATGTTGATGGCGTGCGTAATCGGAACCGAGCCCTTGTAGCCGTCGTGAATGCCTTCGTAGATACACAGTCTTGCACCCCGGCGCAGTGCGGTCGGGTAGGGCAGATGCAGGGGCGACCGCTGGCGGAGTTGGATTGTGTCGGGTTCGTTGTCAGCCGGTGCACAGCGCAAAATATCTTCGGCGTAGTGCTGCCGCCGCCCGACGGACTCTTCGTACCAGCTCTTCAGATCGGAGATCGGCGCCCAGGCGGAAAAACTCTTTACCGGATATTTCATGGTCATGTAGGCCAGCAGGGTCGCGTAACCGCCTCCCGAAACCCCGATGACATGGACATCCTCCGGATCCGTATTCCCGTGTTCCACGGCGTATCGTACGGCATCCTCAAGGTCGGCGATTACTTCCCGGCTGCCGCAGGCTTGTGGGCGGTTGTTCGGACCCCGGAAATCGGGATGGATGTAGTTCCAGTTCCGGGCCGCAGCCTCTGCGGCGAGCGGATCCTGTTGGGTGTAGTCCCCGCTCCAGGTGTGGAGACTTACGACAAGCGGTCGGCGGCGGGGACCCGTCGCTTTGCGGAAATAGGCCCGTTGCGGTGTCCCACCCAGCGAGGATGGAATCTCAACTTCATCAAATCCGACCCATGTGCCCTGTTGCGGATTGTCCCACTCGGGAACGGAATCGGGTGAGAACGATTGCTCCCCGGTATCCGTACGGAACAGCAGAACCGGAATGCCGGAGGTATTATAGAGATTCCCGCGGCTCCAGTTCCGAAAGCCGTATCGTACGGCCACCGGATGCGGAACCTGTGGTGAAGTGACACGAACTGCACTTTGCCCCGGGAGAATCCGCGCTTCGGCCGGTTGGAATATGGAGTCTTGCCCGCACAGTTCAAACCCGGTGATCGTCCCTTCGGATCGCAGACCGTATGGAGCCCCTTCGAATGAGACGACCGCCGCATTGTCCTTCCCGAAACGAACCGATCGGAATCGGGGACTGTGCGCTTCAAGACCTCGGATTCGGTAGTTGTCGGTCAGCGCCAGCAATCCCAGACGTTGTCCGATCTCCTGTTTGCGGGGAGGATGGATGGTCGTGGAGTCTCCCAGGTCCAGGGTCCCGACAATTCCGCTGTGGGGGATGGTTTGCGCCGCACGGTGTTGGGTCTCCACCAGCAGCGGGCGATCGATTCCCTGCGGGTCGTCGTAGCGGTACGGTGCCAGTTCGACAAAGTAGAACGGCATGGAGGTATCCCCCCATCCCCTCCGCCATGCCCGGACCATCTCGTTCATCATCCGGTCATATATACGATAGTCGGCCCGATTCCCTTCGCCCTGATACCAGATGAAGCCCCGGACGGCATATCGCTCCAGAGGGTGGATCATGCCGTTGTAAAGAGCCGACGGAATCTTCTGCTTCATCATGCCCGGACGCTCCCGAAACATGACGCCGCACTCCCGCTCGATCTTTTTCAGCGACTCCTCCGGCATCCAGGCCTCGATGGAGGAGGCGCCCCAGTTTGCCGATATCAGCCCGATGGGGATCTGCAGGGCATCGGTCAGCGTGCGGCCGAAATGGTAGGCGATGGCACTGAAGTCACTGATCCGCTCCCAGTCTGGAACGGCCCACTCTCCCGGACAATCCTCACGCGGGGCCGGTGCCGAAACGTTCCCCATCTTGAAGAGCCGGATTGAGGCATAACGACTCGATTCGAGCAGGGCCTGAAGCGATCCTTCGGTATGCTCACCCTGTTCGCCGTGCATGGTCAGGGCCATGTTCGATTGACCCGAGCATACCCAGACCTCTCCGATCATGACGCTGTCGAGGCATGTCTTGTCTCCGTCGTCGATCTCGATCCGGTAGGGACCTCCTGCTTCGGGAGTAGGTATTCGGACGAGCCATCGCCCCAGGCTGTCGGCCGTTGTTCGCAGACGATCTCCGCTCCAGGAGGGACGGATCCGTACGGATCGTCCCGGCGCCGTTTCTCCCCACAACTGGACGACGGTGTCGCGTTGCAGGACCATGTGATCCCCGATCAGGGAGGGAAGTTTGACCTTGGCCGTCAGAGGCACGGCTCCGAGCATGACAAGCAGCAGAATCAGTAGTTTTTTCATGGATTGGCCGGTTTGATTTTATTTAAGACACCATTTTCGGGATAAATTACCAAACAAAATCCGATTAATTGCAGAATAAAAAATAATCGTGTCGAAGTGTTCGGAAAAGACTTCTTTTCCATTTTTATTTTGTTACCTTTGATGTGGAACAGAGGCGATAACTCCCATTTGCAAACTCTTTTTTACGGATGATCGGTCTCCATGACCACGGATGGGTTTTCTCTTCTGGACTTATTGGAAATAGCATGGATTACTCGCAGCGAAATTTTTCGAAAGAGACGTTGACCTTGTTGTTTGACCGCTATTTTACCCGCCTGACAGCCTTTGCCCGGACCATCACCCGCTCCGAAACGTTGGCCGAAGAGGCGGTGCTGGATGTGTTTCTCAAATTGTGGCAGCGTCAGAATCTTCAGAAAATCGATCGGCTGGATACCTATCTCTTTATTGCCGTACGGAATGCCGCTGTCAACAAATTGCGGGATTTCAAACGCTTCCGTTTCGAAATGATCGATGACGCAGATATCCCGCTGGCCCGATACAGCGCTCCTCGGGGGAATGATCTCCTGATTGAAACGGATATGATGGAGGCGCTGGAGCGGGCAATCGAAAAACTCCCGGCCCGTTGCAAAATTGTCTTCCGTCTGATGCGCGAAGAGAGACTCGGACGTGTCGAAACGGCAAAGGTCCTCGGAATATCGGTGAAAACCGTCGACAACCAGTTGGCCATTGCCGTCAGGAAAATTGCCGAAGAGTTGAATATAGACCTGTCGGATCCCCGCAGGTCGAAGATCTTTTTGTGCTTCCTGCTCTCATTCTGAGTGCCGGAACAAAATAGTTCGAAATATTGTGAAATCTTTTGGGGAAAATCGCTCTGCCCCGTGTCCTAATAGTGAAATCGCTTGTAAATCATGAAAGGCTTGCACCACAATATCGTTCGATGGCTCACCTTTTCGGCCACGTCTCGTGATCGGAAACGGATTCACGACTGGAAAGATCGCCAGTCGACGAATGCTGCCTGGCTTGAGGCACTCGGTTCCTGGTGGAACAATCCGGCTCCGCGCCCCGAAAATCCGCGCCGGGAGATCCTCCGCAATCGCCTGATTGAAAGGATCGATGAACGAAGCCTCCCCGAAAGAAGAAAGATTCATCCTCTCTTGCGGGGAATTGCTGCTGCGGCCATCTTGATCCTTGTCAGCTGGGCTTCGATCCGCGTGGCTGATCTGGCCGGCTATTTCGACTCCGAAAAGCAGTTGGCCGTTTCAACCCGGGCCGGTCAGCAAAGCTGTGTCGAACTGCCCGATGGTAGTCTTGTTTGGCTCAACTCCGAGTCGCGCGTCGAGTTCCATGCCGACAAGCAGGCCCGGTATGTCTCACTCGTCGGTGAGGCCTGTTTCGATGTCGCACATGATACCCGCCATCCCTTCTTTGTCGAAGCCGGTGATGCCCGGATTCGGGTCCTCGGTACCAAATTCAACGTCCGGCACTATGCCGAAACCCGGCGGATCGCAACCTCGCTGCTTTCCGGGCATATTGTCATGCGCATTCCCGGATTCGATGACGAAATCGATCTGATGCCCGGAGAAAAGGTCGTATACAACGAACTCGACGGAACCTTTACCAAATCCCATCTCAACACCAACAATGATATCCTCTGGCAAAACGGAATCCTGATCTTTGAGAATGAACCCTTTGATCTGCTGGTCAAAACCCTGGAGCGATGTTACGATGTGGAGCTGTTTTACGATGAATCCGATTTCGAGAATATCCACTTTACCGGCTCGATCAACAACCTGAGCATTTACAAGGTCTTGGAGTTTATCGATCTGACTATCCCCATCCGGTATTCGATCGAAAACAAGACGATTCATCTGAGGCTGGACAAAACCCAGTTCCGGAAAAAATCCCTCCGTTGAAATGGATCCTGACCCTAATGATAACAACCTGAAACCTCGCGCCTATGATCTATTCAAGTTACTACTAATCAGGCGTATAGTCTGATTATTCCCTCATTTTTCCAATCTGTTGAGGCGGCTCTCTCCGAGTGCCGTCAGGATATTCTCAACCCTTCCAAATTGTACCTAAGACTGTAAAGTATGAACCCAAAACTGCCTCTCTGCAACCTTCCACGGTACTGTCGTACCCTGTTGTCACGTTCACTCCTCGTTTTATTCGCTCTCTTGCTCGGCTATCCGGCCTATCCGGCCGAACCTTCCGACGAGGAGTTGATAACGCTCCGTGTGCGGAATCTGACGATCCCCGAGATCTTCAAGCGGATCGAGCAGGATTACGGCTACAGTTTCTTCTATCGCGATGAGCAGCTTCGCGGCCTGGGCCGTCGGTCCATTCAGGTGAAAAACGCTTCGATGGAGAGCGTCATGGATCAACTCCTTGCAGGAACCTCCCTGACCTACAAGATCGACAGCCGGCACATCGTACTCTTCACCCGGGAGACAAAGCCCGCAACCGTGCAGAATGCCGACGGTACGCTCTCCGTGGTCGGATGCGTGACCAATGCCTCGGGAGACAAAATCCCCGGTGTGACGGTCATCGTCGTCGGGAACCCTTCGAAAGGTGCAATCACCGCTGCGGACGGCTCCTATCGGCTCGACAACATTGATCCGCAAAGCACGCTGCGCTTTTCGTTCATCGGAATGAAAAGTGTTGAAATCCCCGTCGCCGGACGTACGGCCGTGGATGTCGCGCTGGAGGACAGCTCGATCGGTATCGACGACGTAGTGGTGGTCGGTTACGGTACGATGCGCAAATCCGATCTGACGGGTTCGATCGTTTCGGCAGACCTCGATGCCTTCCGCGAAGCCCCGAATGTCTCGATCGTACAGTCGCTGCAGGGCTCCGTTCCCGGTCTGAATGTCGGGCAGGTAACCTCCGCCGGTGCAAACCCGAGCATCACCGTGCGTGGTCAGAACACGTTCGACGGTGGCAATACCGCTCCGCTTCTGGTGGTCGACGGAATCATCTACAAGGGAAATCTCGTGGATCTGAACCCCGCCGGCATCAAGTCGATCGATGTCCTCAAGGATGCCAGCTCCGCCTCCGTATACGGATCCCGGGCCGCCAACGGCGTGATCCTGATCACGACGATGACCGGCGCCAGCGAACCTTCCAAACCCGTTATCACCTATTCGGCCTCCTATTCGATCCAGACGCCCGCCCATCGGCTCAAACCCCTGAATCGGGAGCAGTTCCTGCGCCGTGTGCGCGACGCCCTGTGGGACAAGGCCTATCTGGCTCCCGACTATACCCAGTACAATCCCGATTTCGATATTACCTCGGCGTGGATCGCTCCGGCCAATATCAAGGGGTTCGAAAACGGTACCGATTTCGACTGGTGGGATGCCGCAACCCAGACCGGGCATATACAGACCCATAACCTGAGTGTCAGAGGTGCTACCGATCGTACCTCCTACTTCATCTCCTCCGGATTTACCGATCAGCTGGGGTATATCATGAACGACAAGTACAAACGTTGGACCGGGCGTATCAATCTCGAAAACAAGATCCTCTCCTGGTTCAAGGTCGGTGTGCAGAGCATGGTTGCCTCGGGCGATTACAGCGGTCAGACCCCGGCTATGGGCGACATCATGCGCATGAGTCCGCTGAGCGTTCCGCGCGACGAAGAGGGCAATCTGATCCGCCAGCCGATGGATCAGAATATTCCGAATCCCTTCGAGCCGACCGAGATCGACGATCTGAACAAGGAGCTCAATCTGATGGGTACCGTCTATGCCGTGGTTGACATCCCCTATGTCAAGGGCCTCTCCTATCGGGTGAATTATTCGCACGATTACCGGATCTCGCGCCGATATACCAGCGACCCGAACGGCAACAACTACAAGGGTGAAGCCACCAAGTACAATGCAACGGCTCACGACTGGACGATTGACAATATTCTGACCTACGAACGGACCTTCAATGAGGATCACAATGTCAACGTGACGCTGTTGGCCGGTCGCGAGGAGAACGAATATGAAAATACCAGTGCCGTGGCAAGCGACTTCTCGAATATGGATCTGGGGTACAACAAACTCGGGGTCGCTACGATTCAGAAAACCTCCTCCAGCGCCTGGAATGAGAGCAGTCTGTACTACATGGCCCGTGCCCATTACGGCTACAAGGGGCGTTATCTGGGAACGTTCACCGTGCGTCGGGACGGTTTCTCGGGCTTCTCCAAAAAGAATAAATTCGGCGTATTCCCGTCGGCGGCTGTGGCCTGGGTCATCAGCGGTGAAAACTTCATGAAGAACAAACCGCTTACGATCGAATTCCTCAAACTGCGCGCGTCGTATGGCGCAACCGGAAACCGCACGCTGGGCCGTTACAGCACGTTGGCCCGGGTTACGGCTACCCCCTCCTATATTTTTGGCGACAACAATTCGCCCTCGATCGGCCAGTACATTTCGTCGATGGCCAACGAGGACCTGAAGTGGGAGACGACGCTCGGTCTCAATCTCGGGTTGGACTTCAGCATCCTGAAGGGGCGTGTCAGCGGTAATTTCGAGTACTACAATACGAATACCAGCAATATCCTTTACAGCATCAACATCCCGCAGATGACCGGTTTTTCCAGCATCAAGAGCAATATCGGCAAAATTCACAACCACGGTTTCGAGTTCTCGATCAATTCCCGCAACGTGCAAACCAAGAATTTCGCCTGGGACATGACGCTCAACTTCTCGCTCAACAGAAATCGCATCGTCTCGATCCTCGGTCCGCAGAACGATGTCGACGGCGACGGTCGGGAGGATGACCTGGTCTCCAGTTCGCTCTTCATCGATCAGCCGCTGGGATCGATCTACTACTACAATATTCTGGGTATCTATCAACTTGATGACGATGATATTCCGGCCGGATACCGTCCCGGTCAATATCGGGTGGAGGATATCGACGGAGACGACAAGATTACACCCGACGGTGACCGCAAGATTATCGGATATTCGGAGCCGAGTTATCGCTTCAGTATCGCCAATACGTTTACCTACAGGAACTTCACGCTGCGAGTCTTCATCAACTCGATACAGGGCGGACGTAACCGCTATATGTCGGCCAACACTCCCAACGTCGGCTACAACGACGCCGCGACGAACTGCAATGCCTTCGCCTATGACTACTGGACTCCGGCAAATCCCGATGCCGAATACGCTCAGATCTATTATGCCACCCCGACGGTGACTACGGTCTATCGTCAGCGGAGTTTCATCCGCCTGCAGGATGTCTCGTTGTCGTATCGTTTCAGCCGGGAACTGCTCAGCAAGATCGGTCTGCGCGATCTGAAACTTTATGTGAGCGGCAAGAACCTCTACACCTGGACCAACTGGCAGGGCTGGGATCCCGAAACCGGACAGGGCCTGACGCTCAACGGCAGCCCCGTATTGCGCAGCTGGACATTCGGTGTCGAAATCGGTTTCTGATATGCTTTAACCTGTAAAACTTCACGATTATGAATATGAACAGACTGTTTCGCTCTTCTTTCTTCGTGGCATTGGCCGTTACGATGCTGGCGGCATGCAACGAGGTCAAGATCCTGGAGGAGGTCCCTCTCGACTTCTACAGCCCCGAAAACTCCTATACGAGACCCGAACACTTTGAGGCCGCAATTACCTATATTTACGACAAGACGCGGAATGTCTTCTACAACAACGATGACAAAAAGGGTTTTTCGCTGATATCCGGTTCGGACTACCTGCGCGATGCCCGCAATGACGGCAGCTTCAGCATGGGCGACTATCGTCTGCTGACTCCCAGCTCCGCACAGCCCGATTACTGGTGGCGTCAGCTCTACGGCATTATCTCTGCGGCAAATGTCATCATCGACCGGATCGGTGCCGCCGAGTATTCCGATGAAACGGCCCGGACGCAGATGTTGGCCGAAGCCCGTTTCTTCCGCGGCTTTGCCTATCGGGCATTGGGCTGTCTGTTCGGCGGCGTGCCGTTGATCGAGCATGAGATAACGACGCCCCGTCGCGATTTCGTACGTGCGACCCGCGAGGAGACCTATCGCTTGGCGGCAACCGATCTGCTCTTTGCAGCTCAGAATCTCCCCGAAAAGAAGGATGTCAAGGCTCCCGGTCGGCTTAATCGTTCGGCGGCTTATCACTTCCTGGCCGAGATGTATTTGGCGTTGGAGGAGTTTGACAATGCGGTCAAAGCGGCCAGTGCCGTCATTGACGATCCAGCCTTTGGGTTGATGAAAGTACGTTTCGGCAATCGAAAGGATGATCCCGGAAATCCCTGGTGGGATCTTTTCCAGATGGGGAATCAGAATCTGGCCGAAAATACCGAGGCCATTTGGGTGGCCCAGATCGAACCCGACGACGGTCGTCTGGGTGTCGGAAACTACAAGATCGAACGAATCTGCGGTTGCGTCTACTATCAACTCAAGGACCCTGACGGAGTCGAAGGCTTCATTGGCCCCACGACGCAGAACGGCGGCCGCGGTGCCGGTTATTTGGGCCCGACGACTTATTGGGCCGACGAACTCTGGCGCAGCGATTGGGATAACGATCAGCGGAATCAGGAACCGAACATGATTCGGGATTTCGTCTACGACAACCCCAAATCGAAGTATTACGGCAAAAAGGTCAGTGAAAACAAGGGAACCAATTACGATACGAAATATTACTGCTATCCGTTCCAGTCGAAAATCACCCAACGAGGGGATCATCCTGCCTATCTGTATGCCAGTGAGGAGGATATGGCGATCGGTCTGCTGACTTCATCGGCCATGAAGACCTATCATGATCAGTATTTCGCCCGGTTGGCCGAGACCTATCTGCTTCGTGCTGAAGCCTACCTGAGGGACGGTTATCCGGACAAGGCGGCCAATGACATCAACGAGGTGCGTGCAAGGGTGGGGGCCCATCCCATTTCGGCGGCGGATGTGACCATCGACTACATTCTCGACGAGCGGTTGCGGGAACTCTCCTTCGAGGAGACCCGGATTTTGACACTTGCACGTCTGGAGATGGTTTACGACCGGGTGAGCCGTTACAACGATTATATCGAGGGCGAGACCATCTCGGAGTACAACAACCTTTATCCCATTCCCTACAGTGAAATAGAACGCAATACGGAGGCCGTTCTCGAACAGAATCCCGGATACGAATGATGATCATGAAATATCCATATCGGTTATTGCAAACGCTCGGTGGATTGCTCGGTGTGCTGTGGCTCTGTGCCGCGGCACCGGTTCCACCGGCTCTTCATCGAATTGATCTCGACGGAATCTGGAGGTTCGCTCCCGAACCGGCCGACGGCGTATCGTGCCGTCAGTGGGCCTCGCCCGGATTCGATGATGGAGCATGGCGCGAACTGCGCTCCGACGCCGGTTGGAAACAGCAGGGTGTCGAGCATTCCGGATTCGGATGGTATCGCAAGTGGATCGATATCCCCGACGATTGCCGGGGAATTCCCCTGTCGCTAACCTTCGGCGAGATTTGTTACGATGACGACGTCTTCTTCAACGGGGTTCGTATCGGCGGATTGCGCGGCCCTTATAAATATCGCAATCTGATCTCGCGGCTCTATGCCGTTCCCGATTCCCTGATACGCTTCGGAGAGAAGAATCTTGTTGCCGTACGGGCCTGGGGTATGCTCGGTGAAGGGGTTGAAGGGGATCGTTTCGGTCTGGCGAGCGGCCGGTGTGAGGCCCGTTTCGATCCTTTGCAGGTGCAGCTCCGACGTACGGACCGTCCCGGAGACAGACCCTGTCATCCCGCGCTCTTTGATTTGAGCGATGCCCAATGGGGAATGACCTTTGAGGTTATTCAGCATCTGGATCCCTCGCTTCCGGTTGCTGCAGGACGCTCGGTTATTTACCGTCTGTCCGATCTCTACGGATCGGAGCTCCTCAAGGGGAAGACCTCGCTTGTGCAGACGGAGAGGGGGCTGCCTGAGGTGGTGATCCCGGTGGATAGCCTGACGGCGCGCCGGATTGGCCTGGCCGGTCGTTTTCTTGCATCGAGTCAAGTGTTCGGCCCCGGAGGAGAGCTGCTGGCCCAGCGTACGGATACGGTCGATCATCTCTCTTTTGCGGCTCGGGATACGATGCGTTTGCCGGAATGTTTCCAGGGGGTGGTGCACGATACGCCTTACGGTCGTCTGCGTTTGGTCGACGAGATCGACTGTGCTCGGGAAGTCGCTCTCGATCCACATCCCTACATGCAGAGCGGGTTTGACCCCAGACAGCAATACGCCACGCCCGGATCCCCGGTCGAAATGAATACTCCGCAGATTCTCGGCCGCAAGGCCCGGGAAAGCGGGTATGGCTGGTTTGCTTATCGCATCGGACGGGGAAAACTCAAGCCTCATACCTGTTATCTGGTGCGAATCGAGTATCCTGAGGACAAGCCTCGCTACTGCCCCATCGAGATTCAGACGGGGGAGAATTATCAGAACGTGGCCTGGCGAAGCGGCGTCTCCCCGCAGAGCCCCTATGACAACTGGCCCCTGAGCGGTCAATGGTGCTGGTTCGACACGATCGTGCCGCTGGACGATGAAACAACGGGAACGTCGGGTGCCAACGGTGCCTCCTCGCTTGCCGGGTTCTGGATTTATGTGATGAACAAGTACAATCCGCCGGCCTATTTCCCCTTGTTCGAAGGGGGACCGGCCGTTGCCCGGATTCGTCTCTACGAACTGGAGGAGCGGCATCTTCCGGTGATCCGTTATCCGGAAGCGGCCCCTCGCCGGATTCTGATGCTCGATTGGGAGCGGCAGCCGCTCATGGAGCCCCGCGATGTGGTCGAGTATGCCCGGCAGATGGGGTACAATGCCGTGGCTCCGGTCATCATGAAGTGGGCCATGATGAACTATGCCGATCCCGTTCCGGGATATGAATCCTATAACGACGATTCGAGAGGGTATTGGGACAAGCTCGTGACACCGGCGGGCGAAATGCCGCGTGCTGCCGTGCCGGACCGGAAAAGCATCCATGTGCGCTATCTTGAGGCTACGGCCCGTGCCGGAATGGGCTATATCCCCCGGATCGAGTATGGAGGTTCGGAGTTGCTGCCCGTTGAGGCCCGGGCCATTGACGGCGAGGGCAACGTCGCAAAGCCCAATCGGTTTGCTGCCTGGTGCGGAGATCTGCTGCATCCGGCGACCTTTGCCGATTTTTCGCGGCTGCTCGACTCTCTGGTGGGGAAATATGCCGCCCGGAATCCCCAGTTGCTGGGCGTTCTGTGGCGGATCCGGAGTGATCGGATGCCGATCAGTTACAGCCGGGCCGATATCGAGATGTTCGCCCGTGAGACCGGGACAACCCCTCCCGGGACCGTCTCCGATCGGGAGCTGGCCCGTTGGGCGTCACAAGGTGCGGCGGCCTCGGCTTATACGGACTGGTGGCACCGCAAACGGGCCGAATTCCAGGGTCGTGTCGCCCGATTGCTGGATGGGTACCGTTCGGATCTGAAGTTGTGGTTCTACAATTGGGACAATGACAAGTTCTCGCTGGGCATGCACGATTTCACGGGATGGGATTTCCTGGGTCCCGCTGTCCGTCTGGCCCAGAAGGATCCGCAACGGGTCAGGGAGATGTATCTCCGGAATATCGAAAAAAGAGACCGGTATACGACGGAGGACTATCTCGAAATGATGCGCACGGGTAATCTGGGTGTGAAATCCCAAGGGTATCTGCCCCATCACGGCTTGCGTCCCTGGCTCTATCGCGATATTCCCGGGGTCTCGCTCTTTGCTCCGATCAATGCCCTGTATACGGCACGGGATTCCGTCTTCCTGAATTATTTCCGCACGGCGGAAGGCCTGTCGGTGAGCAATCCGGTGGTTTACGATGAGGCCTGCTCCCGGTTCATAAATCCCAAGTTCGAAGGAAACATGTCGATCCCGGCCGGAGCTCCGTTCAGCATGGCGCTGGAGCTGTTGTCGTGGTTCCACGGTGACGCCCGGACCCTGACCTACACGACGTATACCTATGCCCGGGGCTTTGCGGCTGCACACCGGCGTTTTGCCCAGGCCTTCCTGGCCCTTCCGGCCATTTGCGGCGAGTGCGTCGACGCGGGCGATCCCGATACGCGTATCCGGATCTATCGCACGCCGAAGGCCGTATATCTCGGCGTGGCGTCGAAATCCTATGTCTCGAAAACAATCCGGGTGTCGGTCCCGCTCGATAAGATCACCCCGTCGGGGCCCGTATCGGTCGAGGACATGGTCTGCGGCGGCAAAGTGCCTGTCGATTGCACCGGAAAACAACTCCGGTTCGATATCGAATCGGGGCCCATGCAGTTGCATGCTTTCCGAATTACCGAAGTAAACAACGATTAAAATTTTCCGTCTATGAACAAATCATCCGTTATTTTCCAAGTTTGCATGGGGCTACTGTTGGCCTTCATGGCTGTCGGTGGCTGGAGTTGTGCCGATGAATCCGACGAGGGTGGTCCCGTCATTTCGGAGGTCAGACGTTCGACCGGTCCGGTTACCTATGCCTCGCGGGGCAATGGAATCCAGATCGTGGGGTCGGGTCTCGGAACGACCCGGTCCATCCGGTTCAACGGCTATGAAGCCAATATCCATACGGCGACGATCGAGCCGAACAGTATTCTTATCGTCATTCCGCAGAGCGTTCCGACGATCGAGGATCAACCGGTAAGCGATCTGCTGGAGGTGACCACAACTGCGGGTACTGCCTCGATACCGTTCATCATCCTGCCCAAGGCGCCGACCCTCTCGGCTTCCGATAATGCCTCTCCGGCCGTGGGGGATGTCGTTACGCTCACCGGAAAGAATCTCTACTACGTGCAGTGGGTTTCATTCCCCGGTGAAACACCCGTAAAGACGACGCAATTCGAAACCGCCGAGGACGGACTCAGTCTGAAGGTTACCGTTCCCGAAGGGTATGATCCGTTGGCCGGAGGCGACATCGAGGTGTGCACGTTGAGTGGAAATGCCGTGCTTGAGGCTCCGCGTCCTCCTCTGGAGATCACCGAGTTGAAATATGTGGCTTCGGTGAACGCCGATCCGTGGCAGGTGAAGGAGAATCTCCAGACGGGAGACCTGGTCTATGTCGATCGGACGGCTGTTTTCGGTCAGATTCCCGATTTCTATGTCGGTGCGACCTGGATCAGTACGGCAACCAACAGCCGTGCGTTCAATGTCGTCGGAGAGACGCTTGCCTCCTTCAAGGTGAACCGGGTCACGGACGTCTACATCGCACGAAATCAAGGAACAGGCACCACCATCGAGGAGTGGCTCGCCGGATGGGAGGAGATGCCCCGGGGCTCGAACGATGAGAACTATATCAGCGTGGGAACCGACAAGTTCTGGATGTACAAAAAGACCTTCCCGGCCGGCAGTACCGTCGAAGTGGGCCGCAACGGCAATACGGGCCGTTCTCCCTATTTCATCATTCTCAAATAATTTCCAGTGTCTATGAAAAAATGGTTGATATATGCCGCTCTGTTGTTGACGGCGGCCTGCGGCAAGGATGACAATGAGTCGGCGCTCGGGACTCCTTCCATCACCCGGATCCGGACCGAGGCCGGAACGATAACCTATGCCAAACGGGGTACGAGCGTGGAGATTGAAGGCCGAAATCTGATCAAGGTGAATTCCGTGACCTTCAATGGCTGTGAAGCGGATCTGAGTGTGGCGGTCATCGCTCAGCAGCGGATTCTGCTGGCGGTTCCCGAAGAGGCTCCGACCATTGCCGACGGTCCAGTGACCGATGATGTGGTTGTCAAGACCGATGGCGGTGAGGCCCGCGCCCAATTGATTCTGCTGCCGCCCGAACCGGTTCTCCACGCCTTGAGCAATCCGATGCCTGAAGTCGGCGAGAAGATCGTCATTCGGGGTGAATGCCTTTTCTATGTCCAGGAGATCAATTTCCCGGGGCGCAGAATCTTTACCGTAACCGATTTTACCCCCTCGGACGATGGATCGGCGGTTGAAGTGACCGTTCCCGAGGGATATGATCCTTCGAAGGGGGATATCAGTGTCGTGACGCTCAGTGGCGAAGCCTCCATCACGCCCGAAGTCCCCGAAGAACCCGATCCGGAGGAGCCCGACGACCCCGATGATCCCGAGGAACCGCTGGTGGTGACCGAACTCAAGTACCTGCCCGATGTTTCGTATGCGCCCTGGCAGGTGAAGGAGAATCTCCAGGAGGGGGATTATGTCTACGTCGATCGGACGACCATGACTTTCGCGTATATTCCCGAATTCTACAAGGGTTCTCTCTGGATCAGTACGGCTGTGGACAGTCGGGCCTATATCAACGAGGCGGAACCGCTCGTATCGTTCCGCATCAATCGCGGATGCGATGTCTACATTGCCTACAATCAGGGTACGGTCGGTTGGGCCCGGTGGCTCGCCGACTGGGAGAAGATGACCATTGGTGAAGATGGACGGGTGCAGATCGAGGTTGGTACTACCGATAAATACTCCATCTACAAGAAGCATTTCGAGGCCGGTGTCGTCGAACTGCACTCCAACTCCAACCAGTCGAATGTCCGGTCGCCTTATTTTGTTATCCTGAAATAGCCTGAATCATGAAAAATCATTGGTTATATGTTTTGCCGCTGCTTGTGATGATCTCCTGCAGCAAGGAGGAGACTCCCGAACCCACCTCCAACATCCCGCCGCTTGAGGCCGAAATGTTGCCCGGCGGATGGCCTGATCCGGTAGTTCCGAACCTGAACGGTGCCGCAGCTCATTTCAATACCTATATCGATTTTAGCTCCTATTGGAACTCCACGGCGATGAATCAGTTCCAGCGAGCCGGATACAAATTCGTCCGAATGGGTGCCCCGTGGCATGATGTCGAGACGATCAAGGGCGTCTACAGCTTCCGCGGGAACTCCTCCTACCAGCCTGGTTACGATCGGGCCTTTCTGGCCTTCTTCAAGCGCGGAATCCGCCCCATCTTCTATGTTGGATTCGGAAATACGCTCTATGGCCAGAGCCAGACCGTACCGATTACCTCCGAAGAAGGGCTGACCGGCTTTGCGAATTATTGCAAGGCCATGATGAAAAAGTATCGCGATTACAACCCGATATTCGAAATCTGGAATGAGCCGAATCTTTCGGGTTTTGGAAGTTACACGGCCGAGCAGTATGTGGAGTTGGTCCGCAGATGCCGGGCGGCGATTCTTGAGGGTTGGAGCGAAGACCGCAATACGGACGGTCTGGAGAAACCCTTGATCATCGGGCCCGTGGTATCCAACGGTTGGGCCCGGGGCAATATGTTCGACCGGTGTCTGGATGCAGGACTGCTCGATGTCGTGGACGGGGTTTCCTACCATCCTTACACGGATCTGAGTTCGTCGGCCGATCGCCGTATCCCCGAAAATATCGTCTCCTCGACGGAAGCCATGAAGGAGGAGCTGGCACGTCGCGGACATCCCGGATTCCCGATCGTGTTTACCGAATGGGGATGGTCGACGAGTCTGCCCACGACCTTTGAGACCGGAGCCATTGATTACGAAACTCAGGCCAAGTATCATGTGCGCATGTTGATCATGGGTTACTATATCGGGATCAATATCAACTGCATCTATTCGCTCGACGATGCCCGCAATGAGGATATGCGGTCCGACATTCTGGCCAAACACTATGGAATGTTCTACACGACGGGCGAGAATTTCCACAAGATGATGGTGGCGAAACCCTCGGTGAGTGCCGTGACCAAGTTTACCGAGAGTCTGCGTGGATATGGCTATGTCGAGCGGGTGAACATGGGTGACGAAGGAGTGCTGGACTCTTCGAAGGACTGGTGTCTGGTTTTCCGCAATCCATTGACCGGTGAGGCCAAGGTTGCCGTATGGACCGTCGAGAGTGGGGTCGAAAAGACCTCTCCCGATCTGATGCCGATCCTGGGGCTCTCCCGGTCTGTTGTCGTGCCGTTTACGGACATGCCCGTATACGTCCCGATCGAGGGCTATACGCCGCCGGCCGACGAGAATGAGTAACTGTTTGTCGGTTGCCGGAGGATGCGCAGGAACCTCCGGCAACCGTTTTTCGGATCACGTATGAAAAAAATCCTCTTTTGGACCTTTTGTGCCTTCTGGATCGGATCCCTGCAGGCACGGGATTTCAATATCCTTGATTTCGGAGCCTCGCCGGCGGGTACGGACCTTTCGACGCAGGCCATTCAGCGTTCCATTGACAGTTGCAGTGCCGCTGGCGGCGGACGGGTGGTGGTCCCGCCCGGTACGTTCCGTTGCGGCACGCTGATTCTGCGGGACGATGTCGAGCTGCATCTGTGTCGGGGCGCTCTGCTGAAGGGGAGTGACCGGTTGGCGGATTATCCCTTCCTTGAGGTGCGCTATCAGAGCCGTTTTACGGACAAAAGCTATTATACGGGGCGTCGGGAGAGGTTGCGTTACCGGGCCCTGATCTTTGCCGAAGGGTGTCGCAATGTCGCCTTGACGGGCGATGGCTGCGTGGATGGAAGCGGAGAGGCTCCGGTGTTCCAGCTGGGCAACGACGCCGGGTCGAAGGCCAGTCTTGAACGTCCGATTCTGATCCTGATGATCGATTGTCGCCAGGTCGCGTTGAGGAACGTCCGCTTGCGGAACTCCGCTTACTGGATGCAGTGCTATTTGGCCTGCGACGGCGTTTCGGCGTACGGAATCAAGGTCTTCAACCACTGCAATTTCAACAACGACGGTATCGATATCGATTCCCGGAATGTCCGGATTGAAGCGTGCGAATTCGATACCGATGACGATGCGGTCTGTCTGAAGAGCCACGATCCCGATCGGTGGTGCGAGAATGTCGTGATCCGCAACTGCACGGTGAGAACCAACTGCAACGGCGTCAAACTCGGAACCGGTTCGTTGGGCGGCTTCCGCAATGTGCTCATTGAAAACATCCTGCTCCGGGCGGCCTCTGAAAACCGGATCCGGCATTGGCAGCGCGATCTGGAGCATGTGGATATTCCCCATACGATGTTGGCCGGACTGGCGATCGAAACCGTCGACGGCGGCATCACCGAGAATATCGAGGCGAAGAATCTCCATATGGAGGGGGTGCAGACTCCGATTTTCATCAAACTGGGGAATCGGATGACTCGTCGTGAGGACGGCCGCCAAACCGCACTTCGGAATATTCGTCTCTCGAATGTCCGGGCCACGAGCTACAGCCGGATGTGCAGCAGCATTACGGGATGGCCCGGGCATCCGGTCGAGCATGTCGTATTGTCCAACATCGGGATCCTGTCGTCGGGCGGAACTCCGGAGACGGAGGTGGTCGAAACCCTCCCGGAGTGCGAAACGGAGTATCCCGAAAACAACATGTTCGGATTTACACTTCCGGCCAGCGGACTCTGGGCCCGACACGTCGCGGGGCTGGAGATCGAGCAGGTCCGATTGGGCCTTCGGCGTGCGGATGCCCGTCCGCAGCTCGTCCTGCAGGATGTCTCGGAGGCCCGGATCGCCCGTCTTCGCGGGGATACGGAGGAAACCGCCGTTGTGATGCGCACCGATGCGTGTCGGAGAATCGTGGCCGACTCTACAATTATCTTATCACATTGAGAAGTCATATGAGAGCCTTTGTCCTGATTGCCTTTACCCTTTTTGCCATGGGTTGTACGCGGAATGTGCCCCTTGCTGGGGAGGATCGCGCTTTGACGGCGTGGGTCGATCCCTTCATCGGAGTGGAGATCGGGAACACCCTGCCGGGGGCCACCCTCCCGTTCGGGATGGTGCGGTTGAGTCCCGATGTCGCCCCTCCGAACCATACGACCGGTTACCGTTCGGACCGTCCCATTCGGGGATTCAGCCACAACCATCTCAGCGGTACGGGCGGCGGCGCCCGCTACGGGAATGTCCTCGTTATCCCGCAAACCGAACCGGCCGATCTCTTCCCTGAACCCGAAAAGGTCGACGAATATGCCCGTCCGGGATACTACTCCGTCCTGTTGAGGGAGTACGGCACGGAGATCCGTTGTGAACTGACGGCTGCCCGGCGGGTCGGATTTCATCGGTATACCTTTTCCAAACCGGCCGGATCCATGACTTCGGAGGAGTTGTTGCGGGGATATGTCCCCGATGCCACGATTCGGGGCCGGATTCTCATCGACGCCTCGGCCATCATCAATATGGTCGAGGCGGAGGCCACGCACAATGTCAAAAGTGCGGTTCGTATCCGCTCCGACCGAGAGATGGAGGGGTATGGACGGTTCCGTGGCGGTTGGGGCGGCGAGAATCCCTATGCAATCTATTTTGCCGCACGTTTTGCCCGCCCGTTCGATGCCTGCGGAACCTGGAAGGACTCCCGCTTCTCGGAGGATTCGTTGGCCGAAGGTACGCAGGTGGGCGGATGGTGCGAGTTTCTCCTTCCGCAACGCGGTCAGGTTGAGTTGCAGGTGGCCATCTCCTACATCAGTACGGAACAGGCCTGGCGGAATCTGGATGAGGAACGGATGACTGATTTCGATCTCGTGCGTAATCGTGCGGACAGTATCTGGAACCGCAGTCTCCATTCGATTCGCGTGGAAGGAGGAACTCCCGAACAGAAAACCGTATTTTATACGGGACTGTATCACGCTCTGACGATGCCGGCCGATCTGGGAAAGGATGAAAATCCGCAATGGCAGAGCGACGAACGCCATTTCTGGGATTTCTATACGATTTGGGATACCTATCGTACCGTAATGCCTCTCTATACGCTGATCCTTCCCGAACGGCAGCGCGAGATTATCCGCTGTCTGTTGGATATTTACGAGCATCGGGGCTGGTTGCCGGATGCCTGGACTGCCGGGGATTATGCCTATGTGCAGGGCGGGAGTAATGCCGATGTGGTGATTGCGGATGCCGTGGTGAAGCATCTCGGAGGCTTTGATGTGGCAAGGGCTTACGAAGCCGTGAAGAAAAATGCCGATGTCATGTCGGACGACCCCTACAAGTATGGCCGGGATCTCTATGAATATGAAAAGTACGGGTATCTCTCGACGCATGTCAAGAATGGAAGTTCCAAATCGCTGGAGTATGCGTATGATGACTTCTGCGTGGGGCAGGTGGCCGCCAGTCTCGGTCGAGAGTGGGAGCGGGATCATTATATGCAGAGATCAGACTGTTGGCTGAATCTGTTCGATCCGCAGACCCGTTTCTTTTGGGCCAAGGATATCGAAGGAGAATGGGCTCCGGGTTTTTCTCCCACTTTTCGCCGCCCGGACTATTGGAACGGCCCTTATTTCTACGAAGGCACTCCCTGGAACTATGCGACCTATGTCCCGCATGACATGCGGCGGTTGATCGGATTGCACGGAGGCGCCGGACCGTTCGTGGCCTTCCTGGATGAACTTTTCGACGGGGGACATTACGAGATTGGGAACGAACCCGGTTTCCTGACTCCTTATCTGTATCATTATGCAGGACGTCCGGACCGCTCGGCTGAACGGGTGCGGAATCTGTTGGAGGAGTTCACCGTCGGAAGGCGGGGGCTGCCCGGACAGGATGATTCGGGTGCCATGTCGGCCTGGTATCTTTTCGGGGCCATGGGGTTCTTTCCCGTTGCGGGGCAGGATGTCTATCTGATCGGCTCGCCCCTTTTCGAGCAGAGCACCCTGATGTTGGAAAATGGTGCCCGGTTTACGGTAAAGGCCCCCGGAGCTTCGCGGCAGAACAAATATGTGCGGCGGGCCGTGCTGAATGGCAAGGAGTGGAACCGCAACTGGTTTACGCATGCGGATCTGGTCGATGGCGGAGAACTGTTCCTTGAAATGGGGCCGACCCCTTCGCAGTGGGGCCAAACGCTGCCTCCGCCTTCGTTGTCTGACGAATAAATCTCCGTTGCTTTTCAGATTGGCGGACGCAGGGAACAGTCGGACTCGGCATGTCGACTGAAAGCAATGCGGAGCATGGCGTCAGTAGCGACATAAGGGAGAGGCCTCTTAAAAAAGAGGCCTCTCCCTTTGATTGTTTCCGGGACCGATCCCGGCCTGCTGCGACCGGCTTCGAAGCCGATTCGGAAACCGAAACTACTGCATATCAGCAAGCAGCCGTTCGGCTAGCGGGGCGTAGTAGGTGCGAACCTCCTCGTCGGTGGGGGTATGACCTCCCGGGAAGTGGTAGATCTGCGTGTAGTGCTGGCGGAAGAGCGGTTCGTAGTGTGCTACCGTGTCGTGCTCGCCGAACAGTCCCCATACCCGATCACGATACTCCGGGCGGCAGTGGTCCCACTGATGAAGCTGAACCTCGGCAAATTCGTCGATCAGGGCCTGGTCGATGGTCAGCTGCTGGCGGCCGTCGGCCCGCGGTGTCTTGTATTCGTGGCTGCCGATTCGTTCGGAGAGGAAGCTCGTCATCTCCAGATGCGGGTTCCCCAGCAGGGCCGGAAGCCCGTTTTCCGATACCACGATCTGCGCCAGAAACGATCCGTTGCTGTTGCCGACCAGCAGATCGGGCTGCTCCGTGCGGCAGATGCGGTCGATGAGTTCGATGGCCTGTTTCGGATGGGCCGGCAGATCGGGTGCCAGAATCGTGGCTTTCCCGTCGAAATATTGTTGCAGAGCCCGGGCCGGTGCGCAGTCGCCCGAGGCGAAGAAGCCGTGCAGAAAGAGAATTCTCTTGGTCATAAGTCTGATGATTCGTATGTCGCTGCAAAGATGGCATGGTTTTGCTGAATTTGTCCGCCTCCGCTGAAAAAAATCGGATGATTCAGGCTTTTTTGTTTCGATATGATACCGATTGCCGTCGAATGTCGATTCTTTGTTTGCAGATTTTTATTGTATCTTTGTTTGCTCTCTTTGCAGCAGATGACGGAACCTGAAAAAATTACCGACCTGTTCGAACGTTGCAAGCCGCGTTTCGAAGCCATGGCCCGAAGCTATGTCTGTGACCCCGGTGTCGCCGAAGATCTGGTCATGGAGAGTTTCTGCATCTATCTGGAACGCTCCCGGGAGGGCAGAATCGGAGCGTGTCCCAATCTCCCGGCCTATATCTTCGCCATTGTCAGGAATCAGTGTCTGAACTGGCTCAACCGCCGCAAACGTACCTTGAGTATCGTACGGGAGCTGCACGATGACCAAATCCGTCAGATCGATCTCGAAATCCGGTCGTTGAACAGTTTGGATGTCGATGAACTTTTCGCTCCGGAGATCGAAACGGTCATCCGGCAAACCCTCGAACAGATGTCCGATCAACAACGGGAGATCTTCCGGCTGTTCCGTTACGAAGGGTGCAGCTACAAGGAGATTGCCGCCCGGCTCGGGATCTCGACGGCCAAGATCGACCACGAAAATCGAAAGGCGATCCGCATGCTTCGCGAGGCACTTGCCCGACTGCTCGTCATGTTGGGATACGGTTCGATGGCGGAGGTGCTTGTCGAACGGATCCTTTCCGATCTGCAGTATTTTGCCCCTTCTCTTTTTTAACCGGGGAAAACGTATTGATTTTCCGTGCGTTATCTGCGGATTGTATCATTGTCCGCATTCTTAAAAAGATTTATTTGCATTTTTTCCTCCTTTTTCCGGCGAATTCCGTCCGGCTGCTTGTCTTATAAGTGTGGAAAAAGAGATGATAAGACGCTACGTGAGAGGCGAGGCCTCTTTCGAGGAGCGGAAGCTGGTGACCGATTGGGCCGCTTCCGATCCGCAGCATTTCAAGGAGCTGGAGCAGGAGCGCCGCCTCTATCTGGCTTTGACCTGGCACCTCCCCGAGGTGAAAACGTCGGTTGCGGATACCTCCGCTCCGCGGGGCCGTCTGATTTCGTGGCGCCGTGTGGCGCGCATCGCCCTGCAGGCGGCGGCCGTGATTGTTGTGGGGTGTCTGGTCGGAACGCTTCTCTATACCCGCAGGATCGATGCGCTGGCCGAACAGACCCTCGCAATCCAGACGCCGGCCGGCCAGCGTATGAATACCACGCTGGCCGACGGTACGCAGGTCTGGCTCAACTCCCGGGCCCGTATCGAGTATCCGGTTCTTTTCGGTCGCAACGAGCGTCGGGTGAAGGTCTCCGGCGAGATGATGTTCGACGTGACGAAGGATCCCAACCACCCCTTCATCGTCGAAACCTATGCGTGTGACATTGAGGTCCTCGGTACGAAGTTCAATGTTGTGGCCGACGAGGCAAACAATCGTTTCTCGACCGCCCTGCTGCGGGGCGAGGTGCGCATCACAAGCCGGATTGACGGTCAGCAGATCCTCATGAAACCCGACGATGTCGTGAGCCTCGAAGAGGGCAAACTTCGGTTGTCGCATATCGACGATCCGGACGAATACCTCTGGACGGAGGGATATATCAACCTGAAGAACAAGAATTTCTATGATCTTGTCGAGGAGTTTGGCCAGGTCTTCGGCGTCTGGATCGAAGTCCAGGGCCATATTGAAGGTGCCGACCGCCGCTACAAGTGGGGAAAGATCCGCATTGCCGACGGTGTGGATGATGCGCTGGAGATCCTTCAGGCCTCTTATCGGTTTACCTATACGCGCAATATCGAAACCAATGAAATCGTGATCCGCTGACCCCGCGTCGGATGGAAAAAACGAAGATACCCGAAATGAATGTCGAACCTATAATCAATGAATTTGCCTATGCATAGACGGAGTTGAGTTGCAAGGGACCTGCCGTCGGAAAAAACAGATCCCCGAATGCTGTCACATTGGGGGATCTGCGCGGAAAAAGGTCCAATAGTCAAAGTGAAACCTACTAATGAACTTTAATACAAAAGTATGAATAATAATTTGATTCTTCAAATCAAACAGCTGTTCATGCCATTCTGTCTGCTGGCCCTGATGTTGTGCGGTGGACAAGCCGCCGCCCAGGAGCGCAAAACCCGGGTGACTCTTCAGGGCACCCAAACCGAATTGACGGAATTCATCCGGCAGATCGAGTCGCAAACCAACTACCATTTTGTTCCCAATCCCGATATCGACCTCAGTCGTTTGGAGGACATCCATGTAACCGATTGTCCGCTGGAGGAGGCTCTCGGGAAACTCTTTGCGGGAACGAACATCTCCTATCAGATCAAACCCAACGGGGTGATCCTGCTTTCGCCCTCGGCCCGTCCGAGCTATGGCCCGGCGTCCGTACGGGGTGTGGTGACCGACGTGACGGGAATGCCCGTCATCGGGGCATCGGTCCTTGTCAAGGGGACTACCGTGGGCGTGAGCACCGATGTCGACGGCGCTTATGAACTGCAGATCCCTGCATCGGATACCCCCGCCGTGCTGGTGGTCAACTTCCTGGGCTACGAACCCGTGGAGATGGCCGTCGGAAACCGTTCGGAGGTGAACTTTACCCTGCGTGAACAGTCCCAAACGGTCGATGCCGTCGTGGTGACGGCCCTGGGCATCAAACGCTCGGAGAAGGCCCTGTCGTACAACGTCCAGCAGGTCGCCTCGGAGGATATCGTCGCAAACAAGGATGTCAACTTCATCAATTCGCTGAACGGCAAGGTCGCCGGCGTGAATATCAATGCTTCGTCGTCGGGTGTGGGCGGCGCTTCGAAGGTGGTCATGCGCGGAACGAAGGGTATCGACCAGTCGTCGAACGCCCTCTATGTCATCGACGGCGTGCCGATGTATAACCTTGCGGGCGAGGGCGGTACGGAGTTTGACTCGGCCGGTACGTCGGAGGCCGTGGCCGATATCAACCCCGAGGATATCGAATCGGTGTCGGTGCTGACGGGTGCCGCTGCGGCGGCCCTCTACGGCAGCCACGCCTCGAACGGCGCCATCGTCATCACCACCAAGAAGGGAAAGGCCGGCTTTACGTCGCTGACCGTTACGAGCACCACCGAGGTCTCCACGCCGCTGGTCACTCCCGCCTTCCAGAACCGCTACGGCACGGGCACCCCCCCCCCTCCGCGCAAACAGCACCGACCGCAGCTGGGGCAAGCTCCTCTCGGCGGCCGAACGTTCGGGATACGATCCCCTGGAAGACTATTTCCAGACCGGCGTGATTGGTACCGAGACCGTCTCCTTCTCGACGGGTAACGACCGCAACCAGGTCTATCTGTCGGCTTCGGCCGTCAACTCGCGCGGTGTGGTGCCCAACAATGCCTACGACCGTTACAACTTTACGGCCCGCAATACGACCTCGTTCCTCAAGGACCGCATGACTCTCGACATCGGCGCCTCGTACATCATGCAGACCGACCGGAACATGACCAACCAGGGTGTCTACTCCAATCCGCTGGTGTCGGCCTACCTCTTCCCGCGCGGCGAGGACTGGGAGTACATGCGTCTTTTCGAACTCTATGACCCCTCGCGCAAGATCTACACGCAGAACTGGGTCCAGTCTGACGATTACGCCATGCAGAATCCCTACTGGATCAATTACCGCAACCTGCGTGAGAATGACCGCAAACGCTACATGCTGAGCGCTTCGCTCTCCTACAAGATTCTCGACTGGCTGTCGGTGGCCGGGCGAATCCGTATCGACAACGCCGTGAACAACTACACGGAGAAGTATTACGCCTCGACGAATACGACTATCACCGAGGGCTCGAACAACGGCCTCTACGGCAAGACCGTCACGCAGGATCAACAGTCCTACGGCGATCTGCTGGTGACGATCAACAAGTCGTTCGGTGGCGACTGGACGCTGAATGCCAACATCGGCGGCTCCTTCTCGAAGATGTCGCAGGATGCCGACAAGGTCCGCGGCCCGATCCGCAACGACGGGATCCCGAACCTGTTCAACGTCTTCCAGCTGGACGACGCCACCACGCAGCGTTCGCAGGCCGGATGGGCCGAACAGACGCAGTCGGTCTTCGCCTCGGCCGAAATCGGCTACAAGGGCACCTATTATCTGACGCTCACGGGCCGCAACGACTGGCCTTCGCAGCTGGCCGGCCCGCGATCCGTCAAGTCGTCGTTCTTCTATCCTTCGGTCGGCGCCTCGGTGGTCGTCTCGCAGCTGATCCCGAACATGCCCGAGGAGCTCTCCTACATCAAGGTCCGCGGATCGTGGGCTTCGGTGGGTCTGCCGTTCGCCCGCTTCCTGGCCAACCCTACCTACGAGTGGGACAATGCCAACAAGGTGTGGGTCGACAAGTCGAACTACCCGATGTACGATCTCAAACCCGAACGTACGGACTCCTGGGAGGTGGGTCTGACGATGCGCTTCCTGCGCCACTTCAATCTGGATGTTTCCTACTACAACACGAAGACCTATAACCAGACGTTCGATCCGCAGATCTCCGTCTCGTCGAAATATTCGACCCTCTACGTGCAGACCGGATCGGTGCGCAACCGCGGTGTCGAGCTGGCGCTGGGCTACAGCAACGAGTGGGGCAAATTCGCCTGGTCGTCGAACTTCACCCTCTCGTCGAACCAGAACCGGATCCTCGAACTGGTCGACAATTACCGCCACCCCGAGACCGGACAGCTCATCACCAAGGACCGGCTCAACATCGGCGGTCTGGGACAGGCCCGCTTCATCCTCAAGAAGGGCGGTTCGCTGGGCGACCTCTACTCGATTGCCGACCTGAAGCGTGACAGCGACGGAAACATCTACACGGCCGCCGACGGCTCGATCGAGGTGGAGTACAACGTCGACGACATCAAGCTCGGCTCGGTCTTCCCGAAGGCCAACATGGCCTGGCGCAACGACTTCAAGTGGGGCAACTTCAACTTCGGAGTCATGCTCTCGGCCCGTCTGGGCGGCGTGGTCTTCTCGCGTACGCAGGCTGCCATGGACTATTACGGCGTTTCGGAGTCCTCGGCCGAGGCCCGCGACCGGGGCTATGTCGAGATCAACGGCGGAGACCGCATCTCGCCCTTCGTCTGGTATGATACGGTGGCCAAGGGCGACGGCGTACCGCAGTACTATACCTACTCGGCTACGAACTTCCGCCTGCAGGAGGCCTCGATCGGCTACACCATCCCGAAAAAGAAGCTGGGCGACGTGTGCGAAATCACCCTGTCGCTGGTGGGCCGCAACCTCTGGATGATCTACTGCCAGGCGCCGTTTGATCCCGAATCGGTGGCCACCACGGGCAACTACTACCAGGGCATCGACTATTTCATGATGCCTTCGCTGCGGAACATCGGCTTCAATCTCCGTCTCAAATTCTAAACCTTCCGGACCATGAAACAACGATTATACGGTTGGTCCCTGGCGGGTTGCTGTGCGGCGATGCTGCTCGGCGCCTGCACGGCCAACTATCAGGACGACAATACCAATCCCTATGAGGCCACGGCCGACGACATGGCCAAGGACGACTACATGCTCCGTTCGACGCTGGTAGCCATGCAGGGATGCGTGATCCCCACCGACGCCAACCACTATCAGTATGTGGAGTGTCTGATGGGCGGATCCTACAGCGGCTATCTGGCCGACTCGGGAGCCTGGACGGGCAAGTTCTCGACCTTCGACCCGCAGCAGTTCTGGGTGCAGTACACCTTCAACAACACCATTCCCAACGTCTTCATCAATCTGGGCAATCTCCAGTCGAGAACCGACAACGAGGTGCTGCTGGCCGTGGCTGACATCCTGAAGGTCGCCGCCATGCACCGCATTGCCGATATCTACGGCCCGATTCCCTATTCGCAGATCGGTGCCGACGGCAAGACCGAGGCCCCCTACGATTCGCTGCGCGACGTCTACCTGCGCTTCTTCGAGGAGCTGAACCATGCCATCGAGGTCCTCACCGCGCATAAGGACGAAACCTTCAGCGCCTATGCCGACAAGGTCTATTCGGGAAAAATCATCCAGTGGATCAAGCTGGCCAACTCGCTGCGCTTGCGGCTGGCCATGCGTCTCTCCTCGGTGGAGCCCGAGACCGCAAAGACCCAGGCCGTGGCTGCCATCACCCATTCGGTCGGAACGATGAGCTCGAACGACGACAATGCCTGGATGTCGGTCACCAAACACCCGCTGCGCGTGGTGGCCTACGAGTACAACAAGGGTGACTCGCGTGTCGGGGCCGACATCACGGCCTTCATGAACGGCTACAACGATCCGCGCCGCGAGCAGTATTTCACCCTTTCGACCTTCACCGACGAGGAGAACGACTACATCGGGGTGCGCACCGGCCTGCCGACCTACTCCGAGGCCAAGAGCTTCTCGAACGTCAATATCGAGGAGGGCTCGTTCCTCTATACGCACCTGCTGTGGATGAATGCCGCCGAGGTGGCCTTCCTCAAGGCCGAAGCGGCGCTGCGCGGTTGGTATGGCACTCCGTCCGACGCCCGGACGTGGTATGAGACGGGGGTCCGGCTCTCGTTCGAGCAGTGGGGCGCCACCGGCGTCGATGCCTATCTCAAGGGAACGTCGGCTCCGCAGGCCTACATCGATCCGAAGACCCCGGCCAACAACGGGACTCCCGGCACGTCGATCTGTGTGCAGTGGGACGACGGGGCCGCCCTGCAGGAGAATCTCGAACGCATCATCACTCAGAAGTGGATCGCCTGCTTCCCGCTGGGGCAGGAAGGCTGGGCCGAATTCCGTCGTACGGGCTATCCCCGTCTGATGGGGGCCGTCTACAGCTATGGCAGCGAGATTACCGACAAACAGGCCGGAGCCCGACGGATGCGCTACCCCGAGAGCGAATATCAGGAGAACCGCCAGTATCTGATGCAGGCCATTTCGGAGTACCTGAAAGGTCCCGACAACCTGGCCACGAGACTCTGGTGGGATACGACCAACAAGCAATAAAACTCTGCCCTTATGAATCTGAAATACATCATATCTCAAACGCTGTTGCTCGCGGTGACGGTCGCCCTCTCCGCGTGTGACGACTGGACGGAGATCCGTCCGCTCGATACCGGATCGCAGCGCCCCGATGCGGCCACCGAGGCCATGTACGAGGCGGCCGTGCGCGAATTCCGCGCCTCGGATCACCAACTGGTGCTCGGTCGTTTTGACAATTCGGTGAAGATGCCTTCGCTGCGTCCGCAGCATATTGACGCGCTGCCCGACAGCATCGACATGGTTATCCTGGCCCGTCCCGACTCGTTGTGCGAACGGGAGCTGGATGAAATGCGCGAAATGCGCGAGGCCTATGCCACGAAGTATCTCTGCGAGGTGACCTACTCTTACGTCGAGGCCCTCTGGAACGACTCTCAGGCGGCCGAAGAGCCCGAAGAGAATGCCGGTGGGGAGCCCGACGGCGAAACGTCCGTGGCCGATGGGGAGAGCGGAGGCGGGGAAGGCGGGCCGACCGCCGACGAACCGCAGACGGACGGATTCCCGGCCTTCTGTGCGGAGTATGTCGACTATGCGCTCGGTCTGTGCGACAAGTGGGGGTACGACGGCGTGGTGGTCTGGTTCGACGGTCCGTCGCTCGACTTCGTGGGCGAGGCTGAACGAGCCCGTCTCGAGGCGCGCCGCGAGGCCTTCTTGGGTCCGGTAGCCCGGTGGCGCGAAGGTCATGCCGCAAAACTGCTGCTGCTGGGAGGCAGCCTTGATCTGCTCGACGACCGCACGCTGACCGACGGCTGCGACTATCTGCTGGCCGACGGCCGCGGTGCCTCTGCCATGGGATCGGCCGCCGAGACCTTCTTCCGGCTGGAGAACGCCGGATTTACGGCCGACCGCATCCTGTTGGCCGTGTCGGCTCCCGATGCGCTGGGCGCCGGCGGAGAGTTCGGCTCGCAGAGCGCCCTGACGGCTACGGCTGAATGGCTGCTCGAACCCTCCCGCACGGGACGCAAGGGCGGCATGCTGATCGACAACATCCAGAACGACTATTTCGATACGGGACTCATCTTCCGCAATACGCGGAAGGCGATCGACATCCTGAATCCTTCACCCAATAACTGACTCATCCGATGAAATCATCCTATGCAACTGTTTGTGGCACGGTCGTGCTGACGGCCGCCGTGCTGGCGTCGGGGTGCAAGCGCGAGGATCCCGATCGTACGCCATTCGACAACCGCGTCTTCATGACCGACGTGACGCCCGTCCGGCTGCTCGTCGAGCGAGAGACCTCCGAACTGGAGGGGCTTCTGGCTGCCCGCACGGCCAAGCCCGTCGACGAGCCCGTGGCGCTCACCTACAGCGCGGACGAGAGCCTCGTATCTCTCTATAACGATGCAAATGCCGCCGCGGCCCTGCCGCTGCCGGCCGAGAACTTCCGGATGGACGATCCTACGGCCGAGATTCCCGCCGGTGGAGTCTCCGCCTCGGAGTGTACGGTGAACTTCGTCGGCCTTGACGCCCTGGATTTCTCAGAGGATCAGACCTATGTGCTTCCCGTCCGGCTGACCGAAGCCTCGGGCGTCGACATCCTCACGTCGCGCAGCGTGAACTTCTTCGTGATCCGCGAAGCGGCCCTCATCAATGTCGTCGGCGATATCGAGGGCAGCTATCTCGATGTCGAATGGAAGGATCCGTCGCCCGTCTCGTCCATGACGCAGATGACGGCCGAGGCGCTGGTCCGCTTCCGCAACTTCGACCGCGAGATCACCACCCTGATGGGTGTCGAGGGCAAGTTCCTGATCCGCGTCGGTGACAGTTCGTTCCCTTCGGACCAGATTCAGGTGACCAACGGCTCCTATGCCAAATTCCCCACCGTGGGTAATGCCGCCAATGCCCTGCCGGTCAACGAGTGGGTACACATCGCCGTGACCTACGACAGCGGCAGGCTCTGCATCTATGTCAACGGAAAACTCCAGTCCTCGGGCACGTGTGGATACGGCGCCGTCAACTGGGGTACCTATGCCGCCATCGATCAGGAGCAGTCCACGCGCGGTTTCCACATCGGATACTCCTATGAGCGGAAACGCGAACTGGCCGGTGAGATTGCCGAGGTGCGCATCTGGAACCGCGTGCTCACGGCCGACGAGATCGCGGCGCCCGACCACTTCTATACGGTCGATCCCGCCTCGGAGAATCTGGTGGCCTACTGGAAATTCAACGACGGAGCCGGCAATGTCGTCCGCGACTGGTCGCCCTATGGCAACGATGCCACGGCTCCCGAAGGAATGAAGTGGACGCAGGTCGAACTGCCCGAAAAATAGTGTGTCGGAAACTTCCTAAAACAGCATAACATGATCTTCAGAATAGATAAGAATGCAATCGTCTCGGCAGCAGCGCGGTTCATGCCGCTGCTGGCCGTGGCGATGGTGGCCTGCTCGGAGGAGATTCAGCTCCCGGGCGGCGATACGGCGGGATGGAACGAAACGGATCGCAGTTTCGGCTATCTGCGGCGTTCGGATGCTTCGCAGAGCGTCTCGTCGGTAGAGGTCTACGACGGAAAGGCCGTCGTGGAATTCCAGTTCGGGCTGACGGGCAATCCCCGCAAGGCCGTGGATGCGAGCCTCGAGCTCGACCCCTCTCTGCTCGAAAGCTACAACGAGGAGCAGGGGACCGATTACGAACTTTTCCCCGCAGAGCTGCTCTCGATCGAGGACGACGGACAGTTGGTTGTCGCTCCCGGCAAACGGCCCCATCCGATGGCGGTGACGCTTCGTACGGACGAGCGGGTGGATCCCGCCGTGGAGTATGCCGTGCCGCTGCGTGCGAGTGTCTCAACCGACGGGGTGGCCATGGATGAAGGCGCCGACTGGCATCTGCTTGTCGTGCGCAACGGCGGCGCCCGTCCCGACGGCGCCAAGGAGAGCGGCATACGGACGATCGTCTATGTCGAGGTCAACGACTGCTCGCCGCTCAATGCTGCCCAGTATACGCTGAAAAACAGCGGCAAGCCCATCGTCGATATCGTCAACATCTTCGCGGCGAACATCAACTACGATGCCGTCTCGAAGCGGGCCTACATCCATATGAACGAGAATGTGACCCATGTTCTCGAAAATCGGGAGACCTACATCGCTCCGCTGCAGCGTTTGGGCATCAAGGTCTGCCTCTCGATTCTGGGCAACCACACCGATGTGGGACCGGCAAACCTTTCGGCCGCGCAGGCGGCCGACTTTGCGGCCCAGCTGCGCAGCGTGGTTGACGCCTATGGGCTCGACGGCATTGACTTCGACGACGAGTATGCCAGCTACTACGAGGATTCGAACTGGACTGCTCCCGAGGGTCTTGAGGAGCCGTCGGCCGCCAATTACGCGCGTCTGTGCTACGAGGTCAAGCGCGCCATGCCCGATAAACTGCTGACCGTATACCATGTCGGCCGTTACTTGAACTTCAGCGAGCGGATCGGCGGCATGACTCCCGGCGACTTTGTCGACTATGCCTACTATTCGATGTACGGCAATACGTTGTTGGACGGCTGGGAGGATTTCCTCGGCATGGAGAAGTCGCAGTGGGGCCCCTTCCCGTACGACATCTCGATCACGAGCGGCGCCTCGAACCAGATCCCGAGCGAACTGCGCATGCGTCAGCTCCGCAACGACGGCTATGGCGTCAATCTGCTCTACAACATGCGCCCCTACGACTATACGGAGATGTTCGGCATGATGGCCGCGGAGCTCTACGACGACGAGATCCTCTTCACCGGCGAACTCTTCTCCAAGGACTGGTAGTAATGACCTAAAACTGCGAATCACAATGAAAAGATGGATATTTTTCCTGGCCGCGGCGCTTCTGTCCACCGCCTGCGGCAACGATGACTCGAAGGTCGCCAACGACAATGGCGGCCGGGTGGAGATCGACTGTACGGAGCTGAATTTCAAGGCGGCGGGCGAATCGTTCGACGTTAAGGTTCAGTCGGAGGGCGAGTGGCGGCTTGCCGGCCGCAAAACCTGGTGCCATCCCTCGGTGGAGCGCGGCCAGAACGGCGATGTGGTTACCTTCACGGCCGATGCCAATTCCGGTTACGACCTGCGCAGCGAAACCTTCACCTTTGTCTGCGGCAGCCGCACGGTCGATCTGACCGTCAGCCAGCAGCCGAGCAGTTTGTTCGATGCAGGGTCACAGCGCGAGTTCGGATTCGGACCCGAGGGCGGCGACGTGACGCTGGTCGTAGCGTCGAATCTCGACTATACGTACCGCGTCGAGAGCGAGACTCCTTGGCTGGTGGACCACAATGGCGACCTGACACGCGGCGTATCGGAGGATTGGCTTTACTTCGAGGTACCGGCCAACGACACCTACGGGCCGCGTGAGGCGCGGATCATCTTTGAGGCCGAAGGGATGGAACCGGTGACGGTCGATGTCTCTCAAGAGCAGAATGTCGGGATCCGTCTTACGCCCGACCGCTTCGAGTTCCAGGACATTGAGGCGCATCGGATCGAGGTCGAGGTGCTGGCCAATGTCCCCTATACGATCGACATTCCCGAGACGTGCGACTGGGTGACGCTCGTCGAGCAGCCCGGAACACGGGCGCTGGAGTCCAAAGTCCTGACCTTCGACGTGGCGGCCGGCAAGTCGTCGCGCAATGCCACGGTGACCTTCCGGCAGACGGACGGTGACCTGGAGGCTTCGCTCTTCATCAGCCAGTTCAACCCCAATGCGCAGCTCGTCGAGATCCCCGATGCCAACTTCCGCGATGCGCTGTTCAGCGAAGGCTTCATCCTCGATGCCTCGAGCACCTCGTGCGAACTGACCGGAGTCGGCCTGGCCGCCACCTCGATCGACTTCATCCCGGGATGCCAGATCGCCGATCTGACCGGTATCGAGGCGTTCGAGAATCTCGAAACGCTCTATTGCGCCATGAACCAGATCACGCATCTGGATCTGAGCAAAAACCTGGCACTGAAGACCGTCATGATGTCCTACAACCCGCTCGAGGAGATTATCCTCGGGGATGTGAACCTCACGACGCTGAGCCTGTCGGGCAGCCTGATGACGCAGGGGTATCCGACGATCTACTCCAGCGGCGTGCGGGTGTCGTCGTCGAAACTCCAGACCGTCGACGTGTCGAACAACTCCCAGCTGACGCTGCTCGACGTCTCGGATTGTCCGGCCCTGACCACGGTGAAGGCCCGCAACTGCAAGTACGGCAAGATGGTCATCAGGATGCGTCGTGCGCAGGAAGGAACCGTGTCTGTGGACAAGGACTATACGGCCAAGATCGAATATGTCGATTGATCCCGACAGGTTCCCGCAGAACTGACCGGAGACGGCAGAGGCCGGCCCTGCAATGGGCCGGCCTCTTTCTGTTACTCCCCGATCCCCCCTCCCTGCGGAGATCCCGGCGAAAATATGTGGCGAATGCTTCCGCATGTCCGGATTTTACGTATTTTTGTGGGGCAATGAATCTGGACCAACCTCGGAAATATCCGGATGACGAGAATCGGCCCCTCGATCCCGAGTTCGCCGACTTCGACCGCATATATTATCGGTATGCGGCCCGCTTGGTCGTTTATGCCCGGCGATTCGTTGACGGGAAGTATGCCGAGGATGTCGTGCAGGATGTTTTCATGCGATGCTGGCAGCAAGGGCATTTCCGCCTCCCCGAGGCGCAGCTCCAGCCGCTCCTCTATCGCAGCGTCCTGAATGCCTGCCGGAATCTGATCCGCCATAACCTCGTCGCCGACAAGTATGCCCGGAATTCCCTCGAGAAGATTCAACTCGGAGAGGTCGAATACGAACTCCGCATCCTCGACGAACAGCACGATGGCCTCACCGACCGACTCCACGGATTGATCGACTCCCTCCCGGAGCGCTGTCGCGAGGTCTTCCTCCTGTCCTGGTTCGAAAACCTCAGGAGCGACGAGATCGCCGAACGGCTCCGCATCTCCCGCCGAACCGTCGATACCCAACTCTACAAGGCGCTGCAGTTCCTCCGCCGGCGAATGCTGCTGCTTGTGGGAGCCATCGGAGCCCTTTTCTGCACTTTTTTCTGATTTTTTCCGAAAAACGATACGAAAATCCGGACGCTCGGGTGTTATAAAGATAAACACAACACCCAAACCGGCATGAACCTCTCTTCTGACATCGAATCCGCCATCATCGCTTACGTGCAGGATTGTTGCACCCCGCAGCAGGCAGACCTTCTCGAGGCCTGGATCCGCGAGGATGCCGACAACGCCGAATGGCTCTACGGCCTGAAGCATCTCTATGCCGGCCGCCCGTCGGCTGCTGATGCCGGGGTGGATGTCGAGGCCATGCGTCGCCGCCTGATGGCCCGCCCGGAGTTCGCATGCTCCGCAACCCCGCGTGCCGGGGCCGGCAAGACCCCGAAAAGAGGCTGGTGGCTGCGGCTCGGCGGGTATGCCGCGGCGGCAGCAGCCCTGATTGCCGTCGGAATGTTCGTCGGGCAGGGCGACCTGTTCGACAGAACGGCGCACTACAACGAAATCCAGGTGGCTGCCGGCACCAAATCCGACCTCGTCCTCTCGGACGGAACCCGCGTCACCATGAAGGCCTCTTCGAAACTCCGCTATCCGGCCAAGTTTACCCGCGATCTGCGTGAGGTCTGGCTCGACGGCGAGGCCTATTTCGAGGTTGAGCACGACCCCCGGCACCCCTTTGTCGTACACGCCCGGGGGCAGAACGTCCGCGTGCTCGGCACGACGTTCAACGTCCAGGCCTATGCCAACGAACAGGTCAATACGGTCAGCCTGCTGACCGGCGCCGTGGGGCTCGACCTGCTCGACGACCAGGGGCGCGTCGTGCAGACCGTGAATCTCGAACCCAACCGCCAGTGTCGTTACGACCGGCGCGACGGTTCCTATGTCCTCTCGGAACTCGACAGTTACGACCGCCAGCGGTCCTGGAGCGACGGGGTCTACCGTTTCCGCAATCAGACCCTCGCGCAGATCACATCCCGCCTGCAGAACTACTACGGGGTGAAGATCGTGCTGGCCGACGAATCCGTCGGGCAGATCTGCTGCACGGGAAGTTTCTCGCTCAACGAACGCCTCGGCGAAGTGTTCGACATCCTGAACCATGACAACGTGCTGACGATCCGTCGTGACGGGGATACCTACTACCTCTCCAAACGCTGATAAAAACGCCTCCAAATCCGATAACCTGCCTACAATGTCGAACCTTAAACCTTACCTGCCTATGATCCTTTGACAGATCGCTCATATCCCGCTCCCGCGGATTCGAAAAAAAAGCCGGTCGAACTGCTGAATTCCCGACCGGCCCCGATCCCAATAAAAATCACGCTCATGCACACTGTCGCTGCTACGACGGTGGTGTGTGGCATCTCCGTAATCTTTAAAGAGGTTTTAAATTTATGAAAAAAATTTGGAATCTTGTCTGCCTGGTCTTGATTTTTTCCTGCCTGGCAGGCAATCCGGCGGCTCTGGCCCAGGACGGACCCTTGTCCCGTCCCGTAAGTGTCACCGTAGACAACGGGACACTCTATGACGCCGTCGTTCAGATCGAAAAACAGACTTCGCTCATGTTTTTCTACAAGGACCAGGATATCGACCCGGCTCGCCGGATCGACCTCCGCGTCCAGGAGAAACCCCTCTCCGAAGTGCTCGACCAGCTCACGGCCCAGGTCGGCTTGGCCTGGCAGCTATCCGGCAGTCACATCATGCTGACCCCCGCCAAGAAGACTCCTGAGGGACCGGTGACGGTCTCGGGCCGTGTGACCGATGCGCAGGGGCTTCCGGTTATCGGGGCCGCCGTGCTGGTCAAGGGGACCACCATCGGCAGCAGTACCGATGCCGACGGTGCCTATACCCTGCAAGTTCCCCCCCCCGCGGCTACGGCCGTGCTGGCGGTCAACTACCTGGGCTATGAGCCTGCCGAAAGCCCCGTCGGGAGCCGGACGCGCATCGACTTCACCCTGCATGAGCAGGCGCAGGCCGTCGATGCCGTGGTCGTGACGGCCCTCGGCATCAAGCGCTCGGAGAAGGCCCTGTCGTACAACGTCCAGCAGGTCGCCTCGGAGGATATCGTCGCAAACAAGGATGTCAACTTCATCAATTCGCTCAACGGAAAGGTCGCCGGCGTGAATATCAATGCTTCGTCGTCGGGTGTGGGCGGCGCCTCGAAGGTGGTCATGCGCGGAACGAAGGGTATCGACCAGTCGTCCAATGCGCTGTACGTCATCGACGGTGTGCCGATGTACAACCTGGCAGGGGAGGGCGGTACGGAGTTTGACTCGGCCGGTACGTCGGAGGCCGTGGCCGATATCAACCCCGAGGACATCGAGTCGATCTCGGTGCTGACGGGTGCCGCTGCGGCGGCCCTCTACGGCAGCCACGCCTCGAACGGCGCCATCGTCATCACCACCAAGAAGGGTAAGGCCGGGCATACCTCGGTGACCGTCACGAGCAATACCGAAGTGGTGTCGGCATTCTGGATGCCCGAGTTCCAGAACCGCTACGGCACGGGCAACATCTATGCCTCCGAAGGCCAGAAATACATGAGTTGGGGCAGCCTGCTCGATCCGCAGGACCGGCTCGGCTACAGCCCCCGCCAGGACTATCTCCAGACCGGCGTGATTGGTACCGAGACCGTCTCGCTCTCCACCGGTACCGACCGCAACCAGACCTATCTCTCGGCTTCGGCCGTCAACTCGCGCGGCATCGTACCCAACAACGGCTATGAGCGTTACAACTTCACGGCCCGCAACACCACGTCGTTCCTCAAGGACCGCATGACCCTCGACATCGGGGCTTCGTACATCCTCCAGAAGGATCTCAACATGACCAACCAGGGTACCTATGCCAACCCGCTGGTCTCGGCCTACCTCTTCCCGCGCGGCAACGACTGGGAACGCGCCCGGATGTTCGAGCATTACGATGCCGACCGCCGCATCTACGTCCAGGACTGGGACGAGTGGATCGGTGACGGCAACCTCACGATGCAGAACCCCTACTGGATCAACTACCGCAACCTGCGTCAGAACAACCGGCGCCGCTACATGCTCAACGCCAACCTTTCGTATCAGATCCTCGACTGGCTCTCGGTGTCGGGCCGTATCCGCATCGACAACGCCGTGAACAACTACACCGAGAAGTTCTACGCCACGTCGAACTCGACGATCATCGACGGTTCGAGCAACGGACTCTACGGCATCACCAAGACCGAGGACCAGCAGACCTACGGCGACGTGCTGGTGAACGTCAACAAGTCGTTCGGCGACGACTGGACGCTCCAGGCCAACGTCGGTGCCGTCATCTCCAACATCGAGCAGGACTCGTTCCTCAACCGCGGCCCCATCATGGAATCGGGTCTGGCCAACGTCTTCAACGTCTTCCAACTCGATGACACCCGTGTCTCCCGCGAACAGTCCGGATGGCGCGAGCAGTATCAGTCGCTCTTCGCCTCGGCCGAAATCGGCTACAAGGGCACCTACTACCTCACCCTCACGGGCCGCAACGACTGGCCCTCGCAGCTGGCCGGTCCGCAGTCGGTCAAGTCGTCGTTCTTCTATCCGTCGGTCGGCGCCTCGGTGGTCGTCTCGCAGCTGATCCCCAACATGCCCGAGGAGCTCTCCTACGTGAAGGTCCGCGGTTCGTGGGCCTCGGTGGGCCTTCCCTTCGCCCGTTTCCTGGCTAATCCCGTCTATGTGTGGGATGCCGACAACAAGGTGTGGAAAACCAACACCAACTACCCGTTCTATGACCTCAAGCCCGAGCGTACGGATTCGTGGGAGGTGGGTCTGACGATGCGCTTCCTCAGGCACTTCAACCTCGACGTCTCCTACTACAACACGAAGACCTACAACCAGACCTTCGACCCGCAGATCTCCGTCTCGTCGGGTTACTCGACCCTCTACGTGCAGACCGGATCGGTGCGCAACCGCGGTGTCGAGCTCGCCCTGGGCTACAGCAACGAGTGGGGCAGGTTCTCGTGGTCGTCGAACTTCACCATGTCCTCCAACGAGAACCGCATCCTCGAACTGGTCGACAACTACCGCCACCCCGAGACCGGGCAGATCATCACCAAGGACCGCCTCGATGTCGGCGGCCTGAACCAGGCCCACTTCATCCTCAAGAAGGGCGGGTCGCTCGGCGACCTCTACTCGATCATCGACCTCCAGCGCGATGCCAACGGAAACATCTATGTCGACGAGAACAACAAGATCTACACCGTCTCGGAGAACATCGACGACATCAAGCTCGGTTCGGTCTTCCCGAAGGCCAACATGGCCTGGCGCAACGACTTCAAGTGGGGCAACTTCAACTTCGGGTTCATGCTCACGGCCCGGCTGGGCGGCATTGTCTACTCGGCCACGCAGTCCTATCTCGACTACTTCGGCGTCTCGGAGGATTCGGCTGCGGCGCGTGATGCCGGCGGCGTGTGGATCAACGGCAACTCGCTTATCCCGGCCTACAACTGGTATGAGGTGGTCGGCGGAAAGAGCCTGCCCCAGTACTACACCTACTCGGCCACGAACTTCCGCCTGCAGGAGGCCTCGATCGGCTACACCATTCCCCGCGAGAAGCTCGGCAACGTCTGCGACATCACCCTCTCGCTCGTGGGCCGCAACCTCTGGATGATCTACTGCAAGGCCCCGTTCGATCCCGAATCGGTGGCCACCACGGGCAACTACTACCAGGGTATCGACTACTTCATGATGCCTTCGACGCGAAACATCGGGTTCAACCTCCGTCTCAAATTCTAAAAAACGCTTATGACCATGATACAATTCCGGAATATCGCCCGTCGGCTGGTGCTGGTGCCGGCCTGCTGTCTGGCAGCCTGCACGGGCGGCTTCGAAGATATCAACAAGGATCCCTATGCCGCTTCGAAGGAGGACATGGGAAATGACAACTACGTCGTCACCTCCACGCTCTCGGGCATGCAGGGATGGGTCATTCCGCTCGATGTCAATACCCACCAGTTCACCGACATCCTGCTGGGCGGGGCCCTCGGCGGCTTCACCGCCGACTCGAACCCCGGCCACACGACCCGTATCTCGATCTTCAACCCCACGAACGACTGGACGCGCGTGATGATGAACCGCGTGGTCGTCGAGGTCTACAACGCCTACACCAAGCTCAAGACCAATTCGGACGACGAGGTGGCCCTTTCGGTCGCCGCTCTGGTCCGCGCCGCGGCCATGCACCGCGTGACGGATACCTACGGCCCGATTCCCTATTCGCAGATCGGCGCCGACGGCGGCCTTACGGCCCCCTATGACTCGCAGGAGCAGGTCTACAACCGCCTCTTCGAGGAGATCGACCAGGCCCTCTCCGTCCTGACGGCCCACGCCTCGGCCTCGCTCAAGGAGACGGCCGACAAGGTCTACGGCGGAAACATCGCCCGGTGGATCCGTTTCGGCAACTCGCTCAAGCTCCGCATCGCCATGCGGCTGAGCTACGTGGCGCCCGAACTGGCCGAGGCCAAGGTCCGCGAGGCCCTCTCCGATGCCGGAGGCGTCATCGACCGAAACAGTGACAACGCCGCCATCCCGGCCCAGCGGAACCCCTTCCGCGTGGTCATGTACGACTACAACGGCGGCGACTCGCGCGTCTCGGCCGACATCACCTCCTACATGAACGGATACCAGGATCCCCGCCGCGAGAAGTACTTCACGACGTCGACCTTCACCTCCTCGTCGATCACCAACGGTTACATTGGCCTGCGCTCGGGCATCAGCATCCCCAGCGAGTCGCGCCAGTACTCCAACATGGTCGTCGACTACACCTCGCCGCTGATGTGGATGAATGCCGCCGAGGTGGCCTTCCTCAAGGCCGAAGCGGCCCTGCGCGGCTGGTACGGCGCCCGGGAGGATGCCAAGTCCTGGTATGAGAAGGGCATCGCCCTCTCGTTCGAGCAGTGGGGCGTCTCGGGGGCCCAGGAGTATACCCAGAGCCTCCGCATCCCCGAGTCGTACGTCGATCCGCTGGGCAAGGAGAGCAACACCTCCGGAACGGCCACCATCCCCGTCAAGTGGGACGAGCGCGGCAACTTCGAGATCAATCTCGAGCAGATCATCACCCAGAAGTGGCTGGCGATCTATCCCCTCGGATTCGAGGCCTGGTGCGAATTCCGCCGGACGGGATATCCGCGCCTGATGCCCGCCACGAACAACCGGAGCGGCGGCATCATCGCCGAGGGCGGATTCGCTCGCCGCATGCCCTATCCCGACGAGGAGTACCGCGAGAACTCCGAGCATGTCAACGCCGCCGTCAACGAGATGCTCGGCGGCCCCGACAACATGGCCACGCGCCTCTGGTGGGATTGTAAAGACAAACTCTAACACGCATCCTGGAAATCATGAAAAGAACGATCTATAACCTTTGCAGCGTCGTTTTCCTGGTCGGAGCTCTGTTTGCCGTCTCGTGTGACGACTGGACCGAAAACGAGAAAATCGGAGTCAAGGATCCCGCCTTCGGCGAGAACGATCCCGAACTCTACGCCCGCTATCTGGCCTCGTTGCGTGCCTACAAGGCCGGAGAGCACTGCCGGACGATCGTCTGGTTCGACAATTCGCTCAAACAACCCGCCAGCCGCGGCGGATTCTTCTCCGATGTCCCCGACAGCGTCGATGTCGTGGCGCTGATGGATGCCGGCCGGCTCACCGCCTCGGAAGCGGAGCAGGTCGCCGCGCTCCGTGAAAAGGGCACCCGCGTGATCGGGGCCGTGGACTGCAGCGCCCTTTATGCCGTCTGGGAGGCAGCCCGGGAGAATGCCGCACAGCAGGAGGAGGGCGACGGCGGGGAGCAGACCCCGGCCGATGGCTTCGCACCCTGGCTCGGGGAGCAGCTCGCCGCCCGGATGGCCGACATCGAGGCCGATGCACTCGACGGACTGACGGTCTGCTACGAACCCAGGAGTACGGTCTTCATGACCGAAGAGGAGCGGCAACTCCAGGCCGGCCGTGAGGCCGTGGTCGTGGAGGCGCTCAAGCGTTGGACGGAGCAGCATCCCGACAAACTGCTCCTCTTCGAGGGAAATCCCCAGAACCTGACCGACAAGTCGGTGCTGGAGGACTGCGACTGGCTGGTGGTCCGCTGCCTGACCGCCGCGACGGTCTACGACTTCGGTACGCTGGCCCGGCGGATGTGCGACACCGGTGTGCCCACCGACCGCTTCGTATGGCTCGTCTCGGCCGTCAAGCCCGCTTCGACCGATTTCGGATATGTCACCGACGCCTCCGGAGCCTCGGTCCGCGCCGTCGGGGCCCTCGCCGAGTGGATGCTCCTCCCGGGCGAGGTCGACAAGAACGGTATCGGCATCATGAACGTGCAGTACGACTATTTCAACTCCTCGATGATCTACCGATACACCAAGGAGGCCATCGACATGCTTAATCCTTCGCCCAAAAACTGAATTCCATGAAATCCATGAAAATACTTGCGCCGCTGGCGCTGCTGCTCGTCCTGGCGGCCTGCGATGACAAACCCGCACCGTTCGGCGATTTCGAAAACCGCGTCTCCATCGAGCAGAGCTCCGAGGTCTCGACGATCTTCGTCAAGCAGACCACGCTCTCCGACGAACGCTCGTTCTACGCCACGACGCCCAAACCCGTCGACCGCGACGTGACGCTCCTCTTTGCCGCCGACGAGAGCCGCGTGGCGGACTACAACCGCCGGTACGGGGCGTCGGCCGCGATGCTCCCCGCCGACTTCTACGAGATCGAGGGGGCCGAAGCCCTCATCGCTGCCGGAACGAACCGCTCGGAGCAGGTCACGGTCCGTTTCCACGACCTCGACCGCCTCGACACCGAAGCGCTTCACGTGCTGCCCGTCTCGATGAGTTCGTCGGACGGACTGGCCCGGCTCGCAAGCGCCCGCACGGTCTACTACGTGCTGCAGGGCGCCGCCATCATCAACGTCGTGGCCACGCTCTCCGAGGGCAACTACATCGCCTTCGACGAGGTGCTCGACGGCGAGTCCGCCTCCTGCAAGGTCCTCGACAACCTGGAGGCCTTCACCCTCGAGGCGCTCATCCGCTGCCGCAGCACGGTGCTCGACGCCGGCATCAAGACCGTCATGGGCATCGAGGGACACTGCCTGATCCGTATCAGCGACAACGGGCTGGCTCCCAACCAGCTGCAGGTCGTCCTGCCGACCCCCTACGGAACGAGCAACTTCAGCGAGGCGGCGACCTGTCTGATCCCCGCCGAGAAGTGGACCCATATCGCCCTGACGTGCGACGTCGCCTCCGGACGCATGATCCTCTACATCGACGGGCAGGTGGCCATCGACAAGAGCGGCAATACGTTCAAGGCGGTCAATCTGGGAACCCCCTACGTCAACCCCAGCAGGGAGGTCTACGGATTCAACATCGGTTACTCCTACACCTCGGGCCGCGAACTCGACGGCGACATCACCGAGTGCCGCGTCTGGAACGTCGTCCGCTCGCAGGAGGAGATTGCCGCCAACGTCTACGAGGTGGATCCCGAGAGCGAGGGGCTGGTCGCCTACTGGAAATTTGACGAGGCTACCGGGGAGACCATCCGCGACCACACCGGAAACGGCAACAGCGGAAAGGCCCATGCTGCGCTGAAGTGGACTTCCGTGTCGCTGCCCGAGGCTGCAGGCACTCCCGAAGGCGGTGCCGATGAAAACTGATTGATGGACCTAAAATGGATTGTTTCGCTATGAACTGCAAGAAAAATATCATCTGGAATCTGTGGCTCGGCTGCGGCGCAGGGTTGGCCCTGGCCGCATGTACGAGCGACGAGATCATCCCCAGCTCGGTCGACGAGGGGCGTATGGAGATCGTCGGGAAGAACATCTGCGCACTCTATAACCCCGCCGGGGCTGCCGGGGCCACGCTCGAACTGCGGACCGAACCCGTTACGGGCGAGGTGCGCGTGGTATTGAGCGCCGCCGCCGGGCAGGCCGTCGACCTGAAACTCGTCTACGACGAAACGCTCCTGGAGGAATACAACGAGGCAAATGCCACCGATTTCGATGCCGTGCCGACCTCGGCCGTCCGCCTCGAAGCCGACGGAGCGCTGCTCGTGGGCCCGCAGACCACCCTCTCCGATCCGCTGCAGGTGTGGGTCGACCCGTCGGACGACCTGGCCGTCGGCACGACCTACGGCCTGCCCCTGAGGCTGACCTCCGAGACCGATGGCGTCGGGATCTCCGAATCCGAAGACTCCTGTATCTTCTGGGTGAAGGTCCTCGGCGAACGACCCTCGACGCAGAAGGATACGGGTATGATCACGGTCTGCTATGTGGAGGTCAACGGGAACAACCCGCTGAACGCCCTCGAATGGAGCTGCAAACGCAATGACAAACCGCTCTTCGACATTGTCAACCTCTTCGCCGCCAACATCAACTGGATCGAGGAGGAGGGACGTGTCGGCGTGGTGCTCAACCCCAACGTGCAGCACATCCTTGCCAACCGCGACAAGTACATCCAGCCGCTGCAGGATGCCGGCATGCGGGTGAGCCTGACGATCCTCGGAAACGGCGACGGTACGGGAGTGGCCAACCTTTCGGACGAGGCCGCGCGTCTCTTCGCCGAGGAGCTGCGGGCGATCGTCGAGAGCTACGGCCTCGACGGCGTAGACTTCGACGACGAGTATTCGAGCTACAGCCAGTTCCCGATCCGCCCGGGATGCGTCGAATACGGAGCGGCTCCCTATGCGCGGCTGCTCTACGAGGTCAAGCGGCTGATGCCCGACAAACTGGTGACGGTCTATCAGATCGGCCAGGCGATGGGCCGCGACGGCAGGGGCTTCAACATGATGATCGACGGCGTGCGCCCCGGAGACTTCATCGACTATGCCTATACCGACTACGGCGCCCTCTACGACGTGCTCCACCTCGGCATGACCCGCAGCCAGTGGGGTGTCGGATCGCTCGACATGACCTATGAGGGAGAGTCGAATCCTGAGAATATCCAATACAACCGCCGGGAGGGATATGGCCTGCAGATGGTCTACAACCTCAAGGCCGGAAACGGCCAGAAGACGCCGCTGGGCGATGTGGCCAAGTATATTTACGACGATGAGGTCGTGTGGTCGGGCAAGTCGCACGCCAAGGATTGGTAACCGATGCCCGGAATGTCTAAATTATAAACGGAATGCAAGATGAAAAGGATATTTTGGATGTTGTTGGCCGCAGTGGCCTGGACCGGATGCGGCGACGATAACGGAACCGACGAACCGACGGCGGTGGCCTCCCTTTCGCTCTCGACCGGAACGCTGCTCTTCGAGGCCGACGGAGAGGTGAGCGGCGAGTCTGCCGGCCGCGTGACGGTCGCAAGCAGCGGAGAATGGCGCCTCGCCGGAAGGCAGTTGTGGTGCGAACCCTCGGCCGTGGAGGGCGTGGATGGCGACGAGGTGAACTTTACGGTGCAGCCCAACGAGTCGCTCGAGTCGCGGAGCGTAACCTTTACCTTCATGTGCGGCAGCCGCGAAGAGCGCCTCACCGTCACGCAGCTGGGCGGTTCGGTCCTCGATCTGGAGGGGGAGGGGACCCTCGAACTCGGACCCGAAGGCGGGGATGTGCGGGTGAAGATGTGGTCGTCGAGCCAGACCTCCTGCCGCTTCGAGGAGGAGGTCGACTGGATGCATCCGGCCGTGACGGCGGCCTCGCGCAGCGAACTGCAGCCTTCGTTCCTTTACTTTATGGTCGATCCCAACACCACGGGACGTGCGCGTGAGGCGCGTCTGATCCTCTCCAACGCCGAAGGTGACGAGCGGACGGCCGTCATCACCCAGCACAAGAATCTGGTGCTCGAACTCATCGGCGAGAGTACCTTCGCGGTGCCTGTCGAGGGACAGGAGATCGGCTTTCAGCTTCGCAGCAACGTCGAACTGGCGGTCGAGTCCGACGAGTGGATCGTCTTGCTGTCCGATCCCGACCATACGGGCGATCTGGTCGAGCAGACGCTCAACTTCCGCGTCGAGTCGACCTCGGAGACCTTCCGCAACGGAACCATCCGCATCACTTCGCCCGAGGACGAGTCGCTACTGGTCGAGGTCTTTGTCAACCAGGGCGAAAAGCCCCAGGGTGTGCACTTCCCCGATGCGGCGTTCCGTCAGATCCTGATCGACAACGGCTACGTGACGCTCATCTCGGGCGACGAGTGCCAGATTACCGAGAAGGGGCAGAATGCAACGACGCTCCCCTCACTCTACAGGAAGGGTATCGGATCTTTGCAGGGTATTGAGGCGTTTAAGAATCTGGTCGATCTGAGCGCCGATGGAATCGGTTCCAACAATATCACGGAGCTTGACCTGAGCGGTAATCCGAATTTCATGAAACTTTTCTATACCTCGTACGATAATAAAAAGAAGTCGTATTTGACAAACAACCCGCTTGAGAAACTTATTCTGGGCGATGCTCCGATCACCGACGGGTATGTTTATTTCGACTCCACGTTCTATGATCCGTCGTACAAGGTCTTCAGCCAGTCGCTGACCGTGTCGGGAACCAATGTGCAGACCATCGAACTGGATACGCCCTTCGCCTCCTCCTACTTCAAGGTGCAGTGGCTCGACGTGACGGGCTGCCCGAACATCACCACCATCATGCTCCACAGCTACTACCTGAAGACCCTCTATGTGACGCAGGAGCAGAAGGAGGCCATCGACGGCGGTTCGATCACTATTCAGGACAGCAACTACCCGACATCGACGCTCCAGATCATCGTGCGTTGATGCCCGGCGGGTGAAATCCCGGAGTGACTCTCCGGAAGTACGGAAAGGGCCGGCAGCTTTTGCTGCCGGCCCTTTTGTCTCCGGGACAACGCGGCGTCCAGTCCATCTGCTCCCCCCCCCTCCAGCTGCCTGTGAAGATCCTCCTGCACGGAGCCCTCCACGAGGGGCGGCTGCACCTCCCGGTCCTGCTCCTTCAGGGCGGCTGCGGCGCCGCGGAGCGTTTCGCTTTGGAAGGCGAGGTATTCGGCGTTGTTGAGCGGCCGGTAGGTCTTGACCGGATTGGCGATGCTCACCGTGTAGCCGAACTCCACCGAGGTCTGTTCTCCGCGATGGCCGCCCTTGGCCTTGACGATGATCACATCATTGGCATCGCGCGACCCGTAGATGGCCGTGGCCGAAGCATCCTTCAGCACGTCGATCGACTCGTTTTCGTTGGCGAGAGCGCCTGCAGGGGGTTGATGTCCTGGGTGTCGTCTCCGGTTGCGGCGGTGATTGCTCCGCTCATCTCCGATGTGGCGCCGACCTCAAACAACAGATCGCCGGTCCGGATTTCGGGCTCTGATGCCGTGCAGGCAAAAGCCGCGCACAAGGTCGCTATATATATAAGTGTCCGTTTCATTTTCTGCGAGGTTTAGTCCGGGTAAAGATATTAAAAAATTTTCATAAGTAACTGCCTGACGGATAGTGGAGTTTGCGATTTGGGCGAAAAGAGGGGCAAAAAAAGTGTGGAAAATATTTGGAGGGGACGGGAAAAAGTGTTTATCTTTGCACCCGCTTTGAGAGAGAGACGGCGGTTGCAGCCGCGGGATTTCGACCGAAGTGACGAGGTTCTGAGACGTTTTGAGAAGATCTTTCGAAAAGATTTGGAAGATTCGGAAAAGGTTGTTACCTTTGCAGCCCGCAAGGAGGTCAGCGATGACCGAGATGCGAGTGAGAGGGTTCTGGAAGTTTTCGAATCGAAAAGAAATCTTGAAAAAAGATTTGGAGGTTTCAAAAAAAGTGTTTATCTTTGCACCACTTTCCGCTGAAAAAAAACGGCGGTCGGTCCAGGGGCGAAGGAGGGCTGAGAGAAGCGATCGGAACCCCGGAGGAATAAGGAAATGTTCATATAGCGATATACGAACAGCGTTCTTTGAAGTGATTGAGCAGCTAAAGTTTTCCACTCTTGAAAAAGAGTGATTTCAAACAATACCTTTGAGATTTGAGCTAAAGATTTAACAAAACATTTTATAC
>NZ_NFIA01000014.1:0-73928 GCF_002159375.1 Alistipes sp. An54 | reverse complement strand
ACACGGCATTTTAGACACAAAAACGCCCCGAATTGTGAAAATTCAGGGCGTTTCGTGTACATTTTCGTGTACGCTTTCCGTAAGCCTTTGACACTCAATGTGTATTGCGGAGAGAGAGGGATTCGAACCCCCGGTACAGTTACCCGTACACCGCATTTCGAGTGCGGCCCGATCGACCACTCCGGCATCTCTCCTTTTTCCGGTCGAGACCAAAACCTTTGTTTTGGGACTGCAAATATAGACATTATTTTTATTTTTGTCCACTTGAGGACGAAAAAAATTGCAGATTGTTGAAAAAAAGTCGCCGCAAAGCCTTCCAGGGCCGTTTTGACAGGCGAAAATTCGTATCTTTGTCCATAGCCCGACGTCGGAGGTGATGCAGTATCCGGCGCCGAATCCCGTTTATAAGGGGGAAACGATACTAAAATCGGTATGATTTTCGTTTTTCAGGTAAAGAAGCTAACGCAAACAAGGTGCGCTATGAAAAAGTTCAAGGTTTTAATCGGAATATTCTCCCTGGCGGTGGCGACGAGCGGATGTTCGTCCCTCTATCAGGCTGCGGCAGGTTCTGCTTCCGACGATCTCTACGCTGTGCACGACCGTGCCGAGATCGCCCGCAAGCAGCAGGCTGAAGCCGAAGCCCGGCGTGCCGCCGCCGAGGCCCGCAAGGCCGAGTGGGAGGCCCGGATCGCAGAGGCCGAAGCCGCTGCCTCCGAAAACAGGTATTATGAATACACCTCGCCCGACGCGAACCCCTACGAGAGCATCCTGGCCGATGACTACGAGAGTGCCTATGCCCGCCGGCTGAGGGGCTTCGATTCGCCGACCTACAAGATGCCGTCGAGTTATCTCGATGCGCGTTACAGTTCGGCCTTCACCTACGCCTCGGCCTACGATCCGGCCTTCTACAACATCGTTATCTCGGGCGACCAGGTCTGGGTCGAACCCAAGTACATCACCTCGATGTTCGGTACGTGGGGCGGTACGGTGCTCGCCGCTCCGTGGTATTATGGCTGGGACTGGCCCTGGGGGCCGAGCTTTACGTTCGGCAACTGGGGGTGGAGCTTCGGCTGGAACAGCTGGTACTCGCCCTGGTACGGCCCGTGGGGACCGTGGTACCGTTCGTGGTATGATCCCTGGTGGGGCTACGGCTGGCACGGGTGGTATGGCTGGTACGGCCATCCGCACTGGGGCCCCGGCTGGCACGGCACGCCCCGGCGCAACTACTACGCCAATCCGGGCGGACGTCCCGCCTACCGCTATACCCCCGGACGGAGCGTCTCGGGACGAACCTACGGCGTGGGCGGCAGCAGCTACAACACGCGCGGCAACAACGGCCGTCGTGGTGTGGTCTACGAATCCCGTTATGGCAGCCGCGGTGACAACAGCCCCTTCGGCAACAGCGGCTCGCGCGGCAGCTACAACAACTACAACAATTCCAACCGCAACAACGACCGTTTCCCGAACTTCGGCAACGGCGGATTCAACAGCGGTTCGCGCGGCGGAAGTTATAACAGCGGCGGCAGCTTCGGCGGTTCGCGCGGTGGTTCGTCGGGCGGCAGTTTCGGCGGTGGCGGCGGTTCGCGCGGCGGTTCGGTCGGTGGCGGCGGAAGTCGCGGAAGCCGTTGATCCATGGTCTCTTAAAATTGGATGATGATGAAAACGAATGTAAGGATAAAAACAGCGCTTCTGGCGGTGTCGGCTTTGGCGATGGCCGCCATGCCCCTGCGGGCGCAGACAACCGAGGCACGGATCAATTACGGCTTCGGCGGTTCGGTGCTCAACCGCGACATGCTCTGGGCTTCGGACTTTGCCGAACTGAGCCGGACCCATCTCTTCGGAACGGCCCGCGTGATGGGTATGGGCGGAGCGTTTACTTCGCTCGGTGCCGATCTCTCGTCGATGGCCCTCAATCCGGCGGGACTGGGCATGTATCGCGGCAACGAGATCACACTGACCCCGCTTGTCAACGTGTCGCACGCCTCGACCGAGGGCACCTCCACGTGGCAGAACAACAACAAGACACGCTTCGCCTTCGGGAACGTCGGCGTGGCGCTGAATGTCTACGAAAGCGGTTCGCGGGCCCTGACCAGCCTGACGCTCGGACTGGGGCTCAACCGCGTGGCTGACTTCAACAACCGCTACTCCTTCTCGTCGGAGTCGCTCTACGACCCCTCGACGGGGGCCCTCATGCCCACCATCGGCGACATCTTTTCGCAACAGCTCAACTCGTGGGGCGTGCGGCCCAATACGGGGGGCCACCTGCTGATGGACGATCTGCACCCGAGTGTGTGGCCGGCGGCGCTGGGCTATGACGGCTACATGGTCGACTACTTCTCCGACGGTGGCGCGAACCCCTGGGGCGTGGCCCGCATCGGCGGCAATGCCTCGGTGCTCCACTCGATGGATGTGGTTAACAGCGGATCGGTCAACGAGTTTGACATTTCGCTGGGCGGAAACATCAAGAACATCGTCTACTTCGGCGCCACGCTCGGCATCCAGAGCATCTACAAGCGCACGACGATGACCTATCAGGAGGAGTACGGCTACTTTAATACGAACGGTGTGGCGCAGAGCTATTCCGGGAGCGAATGGACGAATCTGACCGAGCAGCTGGAGATGATGAACCTCTCGCAGCAGATGACCATCGACGGCAGCGGCGTGAACTTCAAAGTGGGCGTCGTGGTGCGTCCCGTCGGCGGACTGCGCATCGGCATGGCCTTCCATACGCCGACCTACTATTCGCTCGAATACACCTACAAGGCCGGCATTACGACCAATATCGTCCAGACGGAAGACATTGCCAACAACAACGGCCCGATCCGTGGCGTGCAAAAGGGCAACGATTCGCCGACGGCCAGCAACGAGGGCCCCGACAGTTGGAATGTCACCTCGCCCATGCGGCTGATGTTCGGCGCTTCGTATACGTTCGGCAACTTCGCCATCGTATCGGTGGATTACGAGCGCAACTGGTACAATGCCATGCGTGTGAAGGGGGTGCCCCGCTACAACGAACTCGGGTCGGAGGACTACAAGGCTGAATTCAAGCAGAACTTCCAGGCAACCAATTCGCTGCGGGTGGGTGCCGAGATCAAGCCGCTGCCGTTCCTGGCCGTACGGGTGGGCGGCGGTTACACCGACTCGATGCTTCAGGACAACGCCTGCTACACCTACGCGGTCAATGCCGGCATGCCGGTGACGCGTGAGAGTTGTTACCTTTCGGCCGGTCTGGGGCTGATCTTTTCGCGCACGGTCTCGCTCGACGTGGCCTACCAGAACGTCTCCGATAAGCTGAGCGGTTACCAGCTCTTCCTGAGCCGCGATTACGATACGGGCAATCCGGGGACCTGGTCGGGGGTTTACGACACCTCGATCACGCGTCACTACATTGCCATGTCGCTCAACTTCCGCTTCTGACCCGGGGCCCGGGAAGGGCAAACCGGAGCCGGCGGGGCCGAAGAGTAGATGTGCGCGGAAGGATCTGGCTGGACCGCACCGTGTCGGCGGGGCCCGAAGGGGGTGTGTGAGGTGAAACGAAATCCCGCAAGGGTCCCGGAGGCGCCGTAGGAAGCCGGCGGGGCACGTGGGGTGGTGAGCCGATAATATAAGGTCCGCAATGTGGCGGACCTTGTATTTTTTTGTATATTTGCGCCACGAAACGAATGCAAAAACAATATAGACAATGGCAAAGGAACTGAAAGACCTCACCAAGTCGGAGGAGAACTACTCGCAGTGGTACAACGATCTGGTGGTCAAGGCCGGACTGGCCGAAAACTCGGCCGTGCGCGGATGCATGGTCATCAAACCCTACGGCTACGCCATCTGGGAGAAGATGCACGATGCGCTGGACAAGATGTTCAAGGAGACGGGTCACCAGAACGCCTACTTCCCGCTCTTCATCCCCAAATCGTTCTTCTCGAAGGAGGCCCACCACGTCGAGGGCTTCGCCAAGGAGTGTGCCGTGGTGACCCACTACCGCCTGAAGAACGACCCCGAAGGCAAGGGTGTGGTGGTCGATCCCGATGCCAAACTCGAGGAGGAGCTGATCGTGCGCCCGACCTCGGAGACCATCATCTGGAACACCTACAAGAACTGGATCCAGTCGTACCGCGACCTGCCGATCCTCTGCAACCAGTGGGCCAACGTCGTGCGCTGGGAGATGCGTACGCGTCTGTTCCTGCGTACGGCCGAATTCCTCTGGCAGGAGGGCCATACGGCCCACGCCACGCGTGAGGAGGCTATCGCCGAGGCCGAGAAGATGATCCATGTCTACGAAAAGTTCGCCCGCGAGTGGATGTCGCTGCCGGTGATCATGGGCCACAAGTCGCCCAACGAGCGCTTCGCCGGAGCCGAGGATACGCTTACGATCGAGGCGCTGATGCAGGACGGAAAGGCGCTGCAGAGCGGTACGTCGCACTTCCTGGGGCAGAACTTCGCCAAGGCCTTCGACGTGAAGTACGTTACCAGGGAGGGCAAGCTCGAATACGTCTGGGCTACGTCGTGGGGCGTTTCGACGCGTCTGATGGGGGCCCTGATCATGGCTCACTCGGACAACAACGGTCTGGTGCTGCCGCCGCGTCTGGCCCCGATTCAGGTGGTGATGATCCCCATCTACAAGGGCGAGGAGCAGCTTGCCGAGATCCGCACCCGTTTCGAGGCTATCGCCGCACAGCTGCGCGAGAAGGGTATCTCGGTCAAGATCGACGACCGCGACAACGTCCGTTCGGGCTTCAAGTTCTCCGAGTATGAGCTGAAGGGTGTGCCGGTGCGTCTGGCCATGGGCCCGCGCGACCTGGAGAACGGCACGATCGAACTCGTACGCCGCGATACGCTCGAGAAGACGACCGTCCCGCAGGAGGGACTTGTCGAGCGGATCGAGGGCCTGATGACCGATATCCAGGAAAATATCTACCGCAAGGCGCTCACCTTCCGCGACTCGATGATCACGAAGGTCGACACGTGGGAGGAGTTCAAGGAGGTGCTCGATACGAAGGGCGGCTTCATTTCGGCACACTGGGACGGAACGGTCGAGACCGAGGTGGCCATCAAGGACGCCACGAAGGCGACGATCCGCTGCATTCCGTTCGACGCGCCCGAAGAGGAGGGTGTCTGCATCTACTCGGGTAAACCCTCGCACCGTCGCGTGCTCTTCGCCCGCAGCTATTGATCGGAGGCGTCCGATCGTCGGTATCGGGAGGGGGCAACAGTCGGGTTGCCTCCCTCTTTTTTTGTCGGGAGATCGGCCGGAAGCAAGATGAAGAAGGGGCCCGAAAGAGACGGAAAGTTGAGAGAGGGAGAGAGGGAAAGAGAACATGGGGCCACAAGAGAGGAAGAGAGAGAAGGAGATAAAAGGAGATAGATAGAAATGAAGGAAGAGAGGGGAGAGAAAAAGTAGACGAACATGCGAAACGAGGAAAGCCGATCGCTGGATGGAACAAACAGGAACGGGGTGATGATCTTCAGATCATTGCCCCGTCTCTCTTTGATCCCTTTTTCACGGCCGGACGCCATTCCGCCGGAGCTTGCCCCGCCTGACGGATCTCTCCGCGGGCACTTGCCGGGGCCCATGCCTTCGGGGAAAAACTCCTTGCATGGTGATCCGCAAATCGGGGGCCAACTTCCCCGAATGCCCTTTCTTAATCGCTATTTCACGGTTCGATTTCCCGAAATCTCTCTGATTTTTCCTATTTTTGTATCCGAAAAAACAATTCACGTGGAGCAGGAACGTGACATACTGGAACGTCTGGCGCAGGGCGACCGAACAGCCTTCGATGCCCTCTACCTGCATTATGCCCCCAAGGTGGAGGAGCTGGCCTTCTGGATGTTGAAGAACCGGGCCGAAGCCGAGGATGTCATGCAGTCCGTTCTGCTTCGGGTGTGGGAGCGGCGGATTGAGATCGCCCAGATGGAGCGCTTCTCAAACTACCTCTTCACAATGACGAAGAATGCCATCTTCGATATCTACAAGCATACGCTGATTCACGAAAAGTACAGGATTTCGCGCCTGGTCTCGGTGAGCTATTTCCGCGACGATTCACTCGATAAGCAGGTCGAGAGCGACGATCTGGCTCTGCTGATTGCCGTGGCGGTTGCGAAAATGCCCGATCAGCGTCGGCGTATTTTCCAGATGAGCCGCTACGAAGGACTAGCCAACCGTGAGATTGCCGAAAAACTGGGGATCAGCGTCAAAACCGTCGAAAATCATATCACGGCGGCACTCAGTCAGTTGCGCCGTCTTTTGGCCGTCGTCTCTCTCTTTTTCTGAAAAAACGGCTCTTCGGACTGGGGGATAGAGGCCGCTTGGGCGTTCTATCTATGTAACGGACCGCAAACGATGAAGAGTGAAAAAATCCATACGCTGATTGGCGACTTCCTGCACGGGGATCTGCCGAAGGAGATTCAGCGACTCTTCCGGCGTTGGATGGTGGAGCCGACCGATCGCAAGGCGAAGGATCAGGCACTGCTCGATGCCTGGAACGAACTGCTGCAGGAGCCCGCGACGGGCGATTACCGGGCCAAACTCGCCGAGGCCAACCGGCGGATCGATGCCCTGGAGCGTCCCGCTGCCCGAAAGGTGCGGTTGGGCGGCTGGCGGCTGGCAGCAGCCGTGGCGGCGTTGGTGGTGCTGGTCGCCGGCATCGAGTATGTGGTGCTGGAGAGTTGCTTCGGAAGATACACCGCTTCGGTTTGTCTGGTCACTGCCCGCAACAGCAAGGGCGAGTTCGAACTCCCCGACGGCAGCCGTGTCTGGCTGAACGGCAACAGCCGTCTGACCTTTCCCGAGAGCTTCGATGAAGAGCACCGCAGCGTGCGTCTCGACGGCGAAGCCTTTTTTCGCGTGAAGCCGGATCCGCACCATCCCTTCCGCGTTGACATGGAGACGATGCAGGTCGAGGTCCTCGGTACGGAGTTCGATGCGCGTCACCACAAGGGGGCGCGCTATGCCGAGACGATTCTGCAGTCCGGCCGGGTCCGGGTCCATATTCCGGGACTGCGTGATCCGCTTTTTCTGAAGCCCGACGAACGGCTGTTGCTCGATGGCCGGACGGGCCGGGTCAGCGTATCTCCCGTTGCGGCGACAGACTACAGCAGCTGGACCTCCAACCGCCTGGTCTTCACCAATAAATCCCTCTCGTCGATTCTTGTCAACCTCGAGCGTTGGTACAACGTCCGCTTCTCGTATGATTCAACCATTGATCTCTCGGCCAAACTCTCCTTCCAGATCGAGTATGAATCGCTCGAGGAGACGCTGCGACTGATCGAGCGGATCGCCCCCGTGCGTTACAAGCTGCACGGACAGACGGTCAGCCTCGAGCCGAAATAAACCGATTCCGCGAACCGAATAACCTGAAAAAAACTTCGAATGCCTATGATGAACTGATTGCTAACCTGAACTATCCGCAAAAAGTTGGGCGGATGTCCCACCATCCGCCCTGCGACTTAAACTCAAACCTGCTCGTAGATCTTCTACGAATGATGAACTTTAAATCGTTACAAAATTATGAAATTTTCTGGACAAACCGACGGGATTGTCCCGAAGGGGCGATGTTTGCTCGTAAAATTTGTCTCTTTGGTGGTCTCGCTCTTTGTGGCCGGCCAGGTTCTGGCGGCCAATCCGCCCGTGACCTTGCATCTGAAGGATGTCTCCGTGGCGGAACTGCTCCGTCAAATCGAGAGCCAGGGGCAGTATACCTTTGCTTATAATAACGCGGACATTGATCTGACACGGGTCGTTTCGGTCGATGCCGAGGCGTGGCCCGTCGAACGGGTCATCACGACGTGCATTCCCAACGTGCAGGTACTTGTCGAACGGAACAAGGTGATTCTGACGCCGGTGCGGAGTGCCGGTGCGCAGCAACCGCACAAAATCTCGGGCAAGGTGTCCGAAACGACCGGAGCACCGATTGTCGGAGCCACGGTCATCTACAAGGACGGCAGTACGGTCAAGGGTACAACCTCGAGCGTGAACGGTGAATTTGCCTTCGAGGAACTGACCCCTTCCGACCAGGCGACCCTCGAGGTGTCGTTCATCGGTTACGACACCTATCGGATGCCGGTCGGCTCACGGACCTTCTTCGACGTGAAGCTGGCCACCTCGCAGCAGAGCATCGACGAAGTGGTGGTCGTCGGTTACGGTGTGCAGAAGAAGGCCAACCTGACCGGAGCCGTCGCCACCGTCTCGCAGAAGGAGCTCAAGGACCGCCCCGTGGCCAATGTCGGCCGGGCGCTGCAGGGTGTGATCCCCAACCTGAACGTGACGCTCTCTTCGGGCCAGCCCGGAGCCGGCGCCTCCTACAACATCCGCGGTACGACTTCGCCCAACGGCGGTTCGCCGCTGATTCTGATCGACGGTGTGGAGACCTATCCCGAGCGTATCAACTCGAACGATATCGAATCGATCACGGTCCTCAAGGATGCCTCGTCGGCGGCCATCTACGGAGCACGCGGCGCCTTCGGTGTGATTCTGATCACGACCAAGAGTGGCCGGTACAACGAAAAGGCCGAGGTCTCCTACAACGGATACTTCTCGGTTTCGAGCCCGACGACCTCGACGGATTACGAGACGCGCGGTTACTACTCGGCCAAGATTGCCGACTTCTTCATGATGTCCTCGCAGAATACCCCCTATACCTCCTATACGGAGAGTGATTACCGGGCTCTGTGGGAGCGGCGCAACGACCGGACCGAGAATCCGGCCCGTCCGTGGGTGATCACCGATACGCGCAACGGTCGCAAGCAGTATGTCTATCTGGCCAACTTCGACTGGTACAACTACCTTTACGACGACAGCCGTCCGACGTGGGACCACAACATCAACATCCGCGGCGGAACCAAGTCGTTGTCCTACATGGTCAGCGGCCGCTACTACCAGCAGAAGGGCATCAACCGGCTGGCACCCGACATGTTCAAGTCCTATAACTTCCGCGTGAAGCTGCAGGCCGAGATCCGGCCGTGGCTCACGATCTCGAGCAACACGAAGTTCTTCCAGTCGAACTATCGCTACTACGGCTACGAGGACGAGTACAACAACTTCCGCAAGCCGACGCTTCACGCCCTGGCCTCGTTCGTTCCGGTGAATCCCGACGGTACGGCCGTGTCGCACACCTCGATGACCAACTCCTCGTCGCACTACATCATGGATGGCTACAACGCCATGATGCAGAAGGGCAAGAGCTTCGGCAACAAGAAGACGCAGGAGATCACGACCACCTTCGAGGCGACGTTCAAGCTCCACAAGAACTTCAACGTCAAGGCCGACTTCAGCTACACGCAGGGCTATCTGCACAACGACTACCGCAGCGTCAATGTTGAGTACTCGCAGTATCCGGGCGTGATTCAGACCGAGCCCGAGGGCAACTTCCCGAACAGCTACAAGGAGGTGGTCTGGGATCAGAACTACTACGTGGCCGACGTCTACGGCACCTATAACAAGTCGTTCGGCGGGAAGCACAACTTCACGGCCATCGTCGGTTACAACTACGAGGCGAAATACTACCGTGATCTGACGGCTGCCAACGACGGCCTGCTTTCGGAGGATCTTTCGGATTTCAATCTGGCCAAGGGCACGACCAACTTCACGCTCAACGGCGGCCGCAACGAGTATGCCATCATGGGCTGGTTCTACCGCGTGGCCTACGACTACAAGGGAAAGTATCTGGCCGAGGTGAATGGTCGTTACGACGGAACGTCGCGTTTCCCGCGCGGCAAGCGCTACGGCTTTTTCCCTTCGTTCTCGCTGGCCTACCGCATCAGTGAGGAACCCTTCTTCGAGCCGCTTCGCAAGACGATCGACAACCTCAAGATCCGCTTCTCGTACGGTTCGCTGGGCAACCAGCAGATCGGCTACTACGATTTCATCCAGACCATCACGACCAAGGGCTCGATGAGCGGTTACTCGTTCGACGGCGTCACGCTCGGCCAGCATGCCACGGTCAGCGATCCCGTCTCGGGTGACCAGACCTGGGAGAAGGTCATCTCGAAGAACCTTGGTGTGGATCTCAACCTCTTCTCGAACCGTCTCTCGCTGACGGCCGATTTCTACATCCGCGACACGAAGGGTATTCTGGGCAAGGGACGTTCGCTGCCGTCGATCTACGGCGCCTCCGAACCGCAGGTCAATGCCAACGATCTCCGCACGAAGGGTTACGAACTCTCGCTCGGGTGGCGCGATTCGTTCAAGCTGGCCGGCAGTACGTTCAGCTACGGCATCGTCGGCACCCTGTCCGACTACACGGCCCGCTACACCTCGTGCGACAACCCCTCGGGGCTGATCAGCGACCCCTATGAAGGCAAGCGTTACGGCGAGATCTGGGGCTACAAGGTCGACGGACTGTTCCGTACCGACGAGGAGGCGGCCGACTACGCCTCGCAGATCGACCTCTCGACGGTGATGGCCGGGTGCTATTCGGCCACGGGTACCTACGGCAAGGGAGTTCGGGCCGGTGACATCAAGTATCTTGACCTGGACGGCAACCACATCGTCAATGGCGGCAAGGGTACGCTCGAGGATTCGGGCGACCGGCGCGTGATCGGTAACTCGACGCCCCGCTACCAGTACGGAGCAACGTTCAACTTCTCCTGGTACGGGTTCGACTTCTCGATCTTCTTCCAGGGTCTCGGCCACATGGACTGGTATCCGGGTGCCGACAACCTGCGCTTCTGGGGCCCCTACAGCCGGCCCTACGCCACCTTCATCCCGCGCAACTTCATGAGTCAGGTCTGGAGCGAGGACAATCCGGACGCCTATTTCCCCCGCGCCCGTGCCTACACGTCGCTCAGCTCCACGCAGGGTACGGCCTACTACACCAACGACCGTTACCTGCAGAATCTGGCCTATTGCCGACTGAAGAACCTCACGATCGGTTATACGATTCCCCGTCAGCTGACCTCCAAGGTCGGCATCAAGGAGTGTCGCATCTACTTCAGCGGGGAGAACCTCGTGACGTGGACGGCCCTGAAGAGTGATTTCCTCGATCCGGAGCAGGCAGCGGCCGATTCGGACAAGAAGTCGAACGTCTACCCCTGGTGCCAGACCTTCTCCGTGGGTCTGAACTTAACCTTCTAAAGAGACAGCCGTTATGAAAAAATATCTTTTATACCTGGCAGCCGGCGTCGTGCTGGGCGGACTTTGCAGCTGCGAAGACCAGCTCGACCGGTATCCCAAGGACAGACTCTCGCCCGAGAACTTCTTTCACAACGAGGACGAGTGTCAGCTCTACACCAACGATTTTTACACGATGTTCCCCGATGGATCGGGCATCTACGGCGAGACGGCCGACGTCATCGCCAAGAAGACGCTGACCAACGAGGTGCTGGGTAACCGTACGGTCCCCGCCACGGCCAGCACATGGACGTGGACCAAGCTGCGCGACATCAACTTCTTCCTCGAGTACGCCTCGAACTGCGAAGACGAGGATGTCCGGCTCGAATACGAAGGGGTTGCACGCTTCTTCCGGGCCTACTTCTACTTCGAGAAGGTGAAGTATTACGGCGACGTGCCCTGGGTCGACCGTCCGATCGATGCCAGCGACCCGCTGCTCTTCGAGAAGGGGCGCGACTCCCGTAAGCTGGTCATGGAGAAGATCATCGAGGATCTTGACTTTGCGATTCTCCACCTTCCGGCCGAGAAGCAGATCTACCGCGTGACCCGCTGGTCGGCTCTGGCGTTGAAGAGCCGTGCCTGCCTCTTCGAGGGCACCTTCCGCAAATACCACGATTTGGGCGACTACGAGGAGTGTCTCCAGGAGTGTGTTAATGCTTCGGAGCGCTTCATCCGCGAGAGCGGCTACACGATCTACACGGGTGGCACCACTCCCTATCTGGATCTCTTCTCGTCGCTCAAGGCCCAGAATTCGGAGATCATTCTGGCTCGCGCCTATAATTCGGCCATCGGTCTGAAGCACGACGTGAACGGTTATCTGACCAGTGTGACGATGGGTCAGCCCGGACTGCTGAAGAACATCGTCAACATGTACCTGATGAAGGACGGCACGCCGTTCACCTCGCAGAGCGGCTGGGAGAAGATGACCTTCGCCGAGGAGTGCCGCAACCGCGACGGGCGCTTTGCCCAGACGCTGCGCACGCCCGGTTACAAACGTATCGACGACACGGCCGAGTCGGCTCCGAATCTGGCCGCGACGATGACCGGATACCAGCTGGTCAAGTACCTGCAGTCGGCCAAATACGATGCCTACAATGCGTCGATGAACGATCTTCCGCTCTTCCGCACGGCAGAGGTCTATCTCAACTACGCCGAGGCGAAGGCTGAACTGGGAACGCTGATCCAGGCGGACATCGACCTGACGATTAAACCGCTGCGTGACCGTGCCGGCGTGGCCAACCTCTCGATGGAGAAGGCCAATGCCCAGCCGGATCCCTACCTGGCCTCGGCCGAGACGGGCTATGCTAACGTCACGGGAGCCAACCAGGGTGTGATCCTCGAGATCCGCCGCGAGCGTACGGTCGAGCTGCTGATGGAGAACCTCCGTTACTGGGACATCATGCGCTGGAAGGAGGGCAAACGTTTCGAGCATCCCTTCACGGGGGTTTATTTCCCCGGGCCGGGCAGCTACGATCTGAACGAGGACGGCGTGGACGACGTCTGCATCTGGTCGGGCACCAAACCCGAGACCTCGGCGGCGACTGTCTACGAGCTGGGCAAGGATCTCTTCCTGACGGAGGGCGATCACGGCAACATCCTCATCCATACGAGCTACACGCGGACGTGGAACGAGGATCGGGACTATCTCTATCCGATTCCGACCGATGACCGGGTCCTTACGCAGGGCGCCATCACCCAGAATCCGGGGTGGAACGACGGATTGAACTTTTAGTGGTAAACCTTAAAACGCATAGACATGACATTTCCCAGATTCATATTAGCGGCCCTCTGCAGCTGCAGCCTGTGCCTGTCGGCCACGGCCTGTTCCGAACTGAAAGGGGACAATTCCGATTACGATTTCGGCGATACGACCTCCGATCTGCCGGCCAACCCTTACGAGGAGCAGGGCTACGGCCGACTGCCGAACTCCGTCCGGCTGGCTACCTACAACACCCATCGCTGCGAAGGCTGGACGCAGAATTCGGGTACCGACCGGTCCAATTACGACAATACGGCCAAGGTCATCTCGCTGATGGATCCCGACGTGATTGCGCTTCAGGAGCTGGACAAGAATACCACCTGGCATGCGACCGACCAGCTTCAGGAGCTGGCCGACCGGACGGGTCTGAAGCCCTACTACTGCAAGACGATCGACTATCGCGGCGGTGACTACGGCATCGGCATCCTCACCAAGCGCGAACCGCTGGAGACCCATTCGGGGGATCTGCCGGGCGAGGAGCCGCGCAAGTTCTTCCTGGCGGAGTTCGACAATTTCATCTTCATCGCCACCCATTTCTGCCACGTATCCGACGAAAACCGGGCGCAGTCGTTCGAGATCATCACGAAATATCTTGCCGACAACTACGCCTCGACGACCAAGCCGATCTATCTGGCCGGAGATCTCAATACGTCGAAGCTGCCCGATGCGGCGCTGGAGTCGTGGCAGATCATCAGCACCTCGGCCAACACGTTCGTCAATTCGGCGTCGCCTTCGCGGATCGACTACATTCTGGTCTATACGAAGAACCATCCGACGTTCGAGGTGCTGGGCACGGCCGTACCCTCGTACGAGCAAATCAACGTGTCGACCGTATCCGATCATCTTCCCGTATTGGTAGACCTCAAAAAATAACCGGTCATGAAACTGAATCTGAAGAATCGGTTCATCCGCTGGACGGCCTTTCTGGCGGTGATCCTCCTTGCCGGAGCCTGCAAGGACGAAGTCGCGCTTCCGCGGAAATCGATCGCGTTGAGTACGCATGACATTTTGGCTCCGTCGTTTGCTACGTCGTTCACCTTCGACATCGAGGCCAACTGCGACTGGGAGATCACGGTGTCGGGTGACGATCCCTCGTGGCTCAGCCTCTCGACGATCTCCGACACAGGTCTGGCCACCGTCACGGCGACGCTGCTCGATAACAAGACTTCATCGAGCCGGAGCCTGACGCTGCGGGTTGCCGCCCGCCACGATGCCTCGGTATCCGACGAGCTGCATTTCATCCAGGCGGCTGCGGCGGCTGAGGGTTATATGGGCATTCCCGACCTGAAGGCCTTGGCGGCCGATGGTGAATATGTGGTTGCGGAGGATTTGAAGCTGCGCGGCGTTGTGGTTTCGAGCGTTCAGGACGACAACTATTTCGAGGACTGTCTGGCTCTCCAGGGAACTCCCGAACCCGGTTGCGGCATCACGCTGCGCTGCGAAGAAAAGCTCTTCTATAACATGGGCGAGGAGCTTGAGATTGCGCTGAAGGATGCCGTCGTCTCGCGGAATCCGCAGACCGGCATGATGGAGCTCAAACCGGTGTCGGACGGCAGCATCACCCGCACCCAGACCACGCAGGTGATGGTCGAGGCGCTGGAGGTCTCCTACGGGGAGCTCTGCTCGGGACTCTACGAGTCGATGTACGTCGGCGTCTATTCGCAGGTTCACACCCCGGAAGAGGGGTCGTTGAGCGATCTGACGATGATGGACAACCCGATGATGCAGGATCCCGACAACAACCAGTTCCGGATGCTTTCGTCGCAGAAGGCCTCGTTCGGAATCGACCCCGTGCCGGATGGCAGCGGTGAGCTGCGCGGCATTGCCGTTCCCGATGGCGGAAGTTGGGCTATCCGTCCCTGTACGGCTGCGGACAAGGAGCTGACGGGGCTTCGTTTCGGTGCATCGGTCGGCATCCGTCTGCCGTATATCTTCTCGTTCTACGCCGCCTCGCAGAGCAACAAGGACTGCAAGTACGTTACCGTGACCGACGGTACGTTCAGCAAGCTGGGTGCCGACTTCAAGGTCGTGGACAAGAATGCCGACATGGGCGTTGTCCTGACGGCCCAGGTGGCCGCGAACTCCACCAGTTCGCAGTTCCGACTGACGCATTGGGCCGATGAGGCGGCTCACGACAACATCCCTGCCAAGTCGATGGTTTACGGGCAGGACTCCTACTTTCTCTTCACGATTCCCGTGGCGGAGGATCTGCCGGCGACGTTCCGCATTTCGTTCGGACTCTCCGGAACGGGCGGTGCGCCGAAGAACTGGGCGCTGGCCTATTCGACCGACGGCGAGCGTTTTGTCACGCCGGCCGACAAGTCGACGGCGATTTCGATTCCGTCGGGCATCAGCGGCAGCGGTTTCTACTACTACTTCACGATGCCTCTGACTCCCGAGACGCCGGTGACGAAGGGCCAGACGCTGCTGCTGAAGCTCTACCCGACGGACAACGTCAGCTGCAATGGCGGTACGGCGGGCTATAACTCCGATTCGCGTCTGCACTCGTGTCTGGTGATCGAGGCGATGCCGTCGTTCGAGACGGCTACGCCCGATGGAGCGATCTACTTCGAGCCCTTCGACGGCCTGACCGAAGGTCTGGACTACCTCTACGGCGACAAGCTGGCTGCCATGCTCAACGATTGCGGCAGCGACATCGTCGATTGGGATACCTCGCTTCGGAACGGTCTGTCGGGCACCAACGTCCGTCAGCGTCCCGGCTATGCCCAGATCGGCTACGTCGAGTCGCAGGCCGTTGCGCGGGCCGACTACGTCAATCAGGTTGGTGCGTTGCTGACGCCGGCGCTGGGTGCCGCGGGAACGCTGAAGCTCTCCTTCCGGGCGATGGCCTACAAGACCTGCTCGGACCGACCGAAGGCTAAGGCCGGAGAGCCCAAGGACAAGAAGGGTGACCTGACCTCGATCGTTGTCGAGGTGATCGGCGGCGGTACGATCGACGGGGCGACGCGCAAGGTGATCGACGGTCTGTCGACCACGCAATTCGACACCTACTCGCTGACGATCGATCAGGCGACGGCTTCCACGCAGCTGCGTTTCACGAGCGATGCGGCGGCCGACGACTTCTCGCGCTGGTTCATTGATGATATTTGTATAACCCGATAATTTCTTTCATGCGGAGGAGGGGCCCGGTCACAAATTGCGGGCTCTTCTTCCCGGTTTTTTCAGATTCCATGATTCGAAAAATTCTGTTGTCCTGCGCGGCCGGTTGCCTGGGACTGACCGCCGCCGCGCAACCGGTTATAGACTGGGACGAGGCCTATCGTCAGGCCGATTCGCTGATCTCCGGGCTCACGCTCGACGAGAAGATCCACTTCATGCGGGGTTACTCCTCGTTCTTCTTCTACGGGGTTCCCGAAAAGGGAATTCCCTACCTTTATCTTTCGGATGCCACGCAGGGTATTCATCTGCGCAACAACCTGCCCGACCGGACGATGGTCCGGCAGCTGGAGCGGTCGACGGCCTTTCCGTCGCCGATCATGCTGGCCTCGACGTTCGATCCCGAACTGGCCTACCGATATGCCGAGGCCGTGGGTGAGGAGTGCCGGGCCGGCGGCATCGAAGTGCTGCTGGGCCCCGGCGTGAACATCACGCGCAATGCCCAGTGCGGGCGCAACTTCGAGTACCTGGGCGAGGATCCCTGCCTGGCTTCGGCGCTGACGGCCGCCTACGTGCGGGGCATGCAGTCGACGGGAACGGCCGCTTGCCTGAAACACTTCATCGGCAACGAGACGGAGTTCTACCGCCGGCGCTCCAATTCGCTGATCGACGAGCGGGCGCTGCACGAGATCTACATGCCCGCCTTCCGGGCCGGTATCGAGGCGGGAGCCGCCTACGTGATGACCTCCTACAACCGGCTCAACGGCGAGTGGACGGGGCAGGATGGGCGCGTCATCGAGGGCCTTCTGCGCCGCGAACTGGGCTTCCGGGGATGTGTGATGAGTGACTGGCGTTCGGTCTACGACACGGAGAAGATTGTCCGGAGCGGACAGAACGTCGAGATGCCGGGCCGCGACGAGTTCTTCGACGAGGTGCGCAAGCTGTTGGACGAGGGCCGGATTACGGAACGCGACATCGAGCGGATGATCCGCCCCAACCTGGCTACGGCCCTGGCATTCGGCCTCTATGGGCAGGAGAAGTATGCCCCCGAGCTGCTCGACCGTTTCCCGGCTCATGCCCGGCTGGCCTGCGACGTGGCGGCCCGCGGCGCCGTGCTGCTGAAGAACGACGGCATTCTGCCGCTGGCTCCCGGGCGGAAGATCCTGTTGACGGGACGCTTCGTCGATCAGATCCCGCGTACGGGCGGCAGCTCGTCGGCGTCGGCCGAGGTGATCGGCTATGACAACGTCTCGCTTCGCGAGGCGCTTGGCGCAGAGTTCGGCGACCGCGTGCAGGTGGTCGAGCATCCGACCCGCGAGGAGCTGGCCGCAGCCGACGTGGTGGTCGTTTCGGCCGGCACGATCGACGTCGAATCCTTCGAGCGGCCCTTTGCCCTTCCTTCGGCCGAGGAGCGTTTCATCCGCATGGCCGTTGAGGCGAATCCGCGTACGGTGGTTCTGGTCAACACGGGTTCGGGCATCCGCATGAGCGGCTGGAACGACCGCGCCGCCGCCATTCTCTATGGCTGGTATCCCGGCCAGAACGGCATGACGGCTCTGGCCGGTATCCTCTCCGGAAGGATCAACCCCTCGGGCAAACTACCGTTGACGATCGAGCGTGAGTTCAGCGATTCGCCCGCCGCGGGGACCATGCCCGCCGGTGCGGAGTTCTACAACAAGGCTCCCCGGGCCTACAACGAGCAGATGATCCGCCTCTACGACGTCGACTACGCCGAGTCGGTGCTGGTCGGTTACCGCTGGTATGAGACCCGGGGGATTCGTCCGTTGTACCCCTTCGGATTCGGACTCTCCTACACGACCTTCTCGCTCTCGAAGCCGCGTGCCGCCCGGATCTTCCCCGAAAAGGAGCCGCTCAAGGTCCGCGTCACGCTCTCCAATACGGGTGAACGGGACGGAGCCGAGGTGGTTCAGCTCTACGTTTCGCAGCGGAATCCCTCGGTGCTGCGGCCGGTGAAGGAGCTGAAGGCCTTCCGCCGCGTGGAGCTGGCTTCGGGCGAGAGCCGCGAGATCACGTTCGATCTCGGTCGCGAGTGCCTGGCCTATTGGGACGACAAGGCGCATGACTGGCGGGTCGATCCGGGCGAATATGTGCTTTCGCTGGGAACGTCGTCGGCTGACGTGGCCTTCGAACTGCCCGTTGAGGTGAAAAGGTAGCAGGCCGCTTTGCAGAGGCGGCTGGATATCTCCTTCTGGCAATATCAACCATCGGACCCGGGGATGAGCCCCGGGTCCGTTTTTTTTGGACCGGGTGCGGAAGATAATGGAGAGATCGTGATTCGCCGATCCGAAATTTTTCGTACTTTTGGCCGCAGATAAGTGGATTAAATGTTGGTGAATATGTCGAGTGAAGCGGAAATCCGTAAACGGAAAATCTATCGCGTGACCTTCGTCGGGTTCGTGGTCAATCTGGTCCTGTCGATCGTCAAACTGATTGCCGGTCTGGTCGGCCGAAGCGGCGCCATGGTCGCCGATGCCGTCCATTCGTTCTCCGATCTGGCCACCGACGTGGTGGTGATCGCCTTTGCCCGGATCTCGGCCAAACCTCGCGACCCCGGCCACGACTATGGTCACGGCAAGTATGAAACCCTCGCGACGATCATCATCAGTCTCGCGCTGGCGGTGGTCGGTGCCGGAATCCTGGTCGACAGCATCGAACGGATCCGGATCGTCCTCGACGGAGGACTCCTCCCGCGTCCGGGCGTCATTGCCCTCGTGGCAGCCCTCGTCTCGATCATCGTCAAGGAGATCCTCTATCGCTATACGGTGCGGGTAGGGCGTCAGATTCAGAGCCCGAGCGTCATCGCCAACGCCTGGCATCACCGCAGCGACGCCCTTTCGTCGCTCGGTACGCTGGTCGGTATCGGCTGCGCCTATTTCCTCGGCTCCAAGTGGCGGATTGCCGATCCGGTGGCCGCACTGCTTGTGGCGGTCTTCATCTTCAAGATCGCTTTCGACCTGATCCGGAACGGCCTGGGCGAACTGCTCGAACAGTCGCTGCCCGAGGATGTCGAGGAGGAGATCCTGCACATCGTCACGGCCAATCCCGAGGTGCGCGAACCCCACAATCTGCGCACGCGCCGCATCGGTGCCTCGATTGCCATCGAGGTGCATGTCCGCATGGACGGGCGGATGACCGTCGAGCACTCGCACGATCTGACCGTGGAGATCGAACGCCGCCTGCGCGAGCGTTTCGGCGAGGAAACGATGATCGCCATTCACGTCGAGCCGATCAACAAGTAGAGGCGCCTCTCCCGGTACGATTTTTGCAGGACACTTCCCCGGAGAACGAATTCTCGAAAGAGTAGAAAAATTTGTTTTTTCCGGGAAAAATGTGTACCTTGCCAGCGTCGGGCTTCTGCAGCGGGGACGTTGTCAGGGGCCGATCATGAAGACTATTTATACATAACGCTTTAAACTGGATTGCCTATCGGAAAAGACTCTACTCTTTGTAACTAATTGGGAGACAAGAGTATGAACGTGCAAGTATTAAGTGACCGGGTATTGCTTAATCACTACCTTTCCGGGGATCGGAGCGCTATGTCCCAGCTCATCGAACGTCACAGCCGCCGCGTACGCGACTACATCAACATGATGGTCAAGGATCGTGACGTGGCCGATGATATTTTCCAGGAGACCTTCATCAAAGCCGTCCGCGTCATCGACGAGGGCCGTTATACGGATAACGGCAAGTTCCTGTCGTGGATCCTGCGCATCGCCCACAACCAGGTGATCGACCACTTCCGCGCCCAGCGTCAGGACAAGGCCGTCACGGAGTCGGAGGCGGGATACGACATGCTCGGTACGCTGAAATTCGCCGAACGCACGGTCGAGGATGCCATGGTCAGCCAGCAGATCGAACGCGACGTGCGTTCGCTGGTCGAACTGCTGCCCTCCGAACAGCGCGAGGTGGTGATGATGCGCTACTTCTCGGGGCTGAGCTTCAAGGAGATCGCCGAGCAGACCAACGTGAGCATCAATACCGCGCTGGGACGCATGCGCTATGCGCTGATCAACCTGCGGCGCATGATCAAGGAAAAAAATCTGGTTCTCTGCTGAGAAACGTACAATATTCCCCCGTCGGATGCGTTATATAGTTGAAAGCAATCTAAGACAACGCCTATGGAGAATATTGACAAAAATGAAGTCTTTGACAACGGCATCTCTGAAGACGAGGATCTGTTGATGCGGGAGGTGATACAGGGGGATGCTGATCTCTACTATCTACACCATTACCTCTCGGAGATTTTCCGAAGCGGGGATAATTTTTAAGGGTTAATTTTTGATGGGGAAGGGCGCCGGGAGGCGCCCTTCATTTTTGGCGGTGAACTCTTTGAACGGGCGACGGTTTCTGTTTTTGCCACGGAAATGACTTTTTGATTTGTTGTATCGCCAATGATACGCCGTTATTTTGGGTTTATCCTCATTTTTGTGCGATTTTTCGGCTGACAAGGAGGACGAGTGCTGTTCCCGCCCGGGTGGGTCGAGAAACGGAAACTAATCTCAATGATCATGAACAAGAAGATCCTTCTGTCGCTTCTGTTGGTCGCCGGCTGCTGGCTCGGAGCCTCGGCACAGCAGGTCGCTGTGAAGACCAACGTGCTCTATTGGGCGACAACGACTCCGAATGTCGGAGTGGAGTTCGCCCTGAGCAAACATTCGACCCTCTCCATGACGGCCAACTACAATCCCTGGACCCTCGGTTCGGACAACCGGATTCAGCACTGGTTCCTGCGCCCGGAGTATCGCTACTGGGTCACGGAGAAGTATACGCGTCTCTATTTCGGTGTCCATGCCATTGGCGGCAAGTGTGAGGTGGGCGGTTTCCGGCTGCCTTTTATCGGCGACCGCATCATGCGGGGACTGGCCACGAACTACTACAAGGGTTCGTTCGTGGGGGGCGGTCTGAGCATCGGCTATCAGTTCTATGTCAGTCCGCACTGGAATCTGGAACTCTCGGCCGGCGCCGGTCTGGTGCGTCTGAACTACCATACGGAGCCCATCGACGGTTCGCAAGCCTCTGCTTCGGCCCGTCGGACCAAGGTGCTGCCCATTCCTACGGAACTCGGTGTTTCGTTCGTCTATCTGTTCAATTCGCGCAAATAATCGAATCGTCCCATGAAAAAATATCTGCTGCTTGTTCTGTTTCTGATGGCGGGGCTTTCGCTCCGGGCTCAGATTCTCGGTGATGTGGCCGTGACGCGCAAGGTGCTGGCCGAGCGTGACGGCGAACTGCATCTGGTTCTGGAGATCTCGGTGGCCCGCAAGGCCGTGACGCGGTCGCAAAGCTGGGCGATTCTTCCCGAACTGAGCACGGCCGACCGGCGGTCGGTCAAACTCTTCCCGCACGTGCTGATCAACGGCCGCTACCAGCAGCACATGATGGAGCGCCGCCGCCGGCTCTCGGGTGCCTACTGGGCCGAACGCCAGCCCTATCTGACGATCAACGTCGACGGCCGCAGCGACCAGACCTTCCTCTACGAGATGAAGGTTCCCTACGAAAGCTGGATGGACGACGCTACGCTCGTGCTGCGGCAGGTGCAGACCTCGCCCGGCGGCAAACGGCGCGTTTTTACGGTGGATGTCAACGGCGCGGTCGACCGGCAAGAGTAATCAACAATTCATTCCTGTGAGATGAGCATGTGTGAATGGAGAGGGTATGCCGTCGGCGCGCTCATAGTCGGGGCGCTGCTGACCGGATGCGGAAGTTTGCGCAAACTCGCCAAGAGTGATCCCAAGGTCGGGGCCTATCTCCCGGCCCGGAGCAAACGGGAGCTGGCGGCCCGGGCGGCGGATACCGTCCCGGCGCAGAAGATCATCACCTTCCGCCGGCAGGACGGGACGGAGCTCTATCTGGCTCCGGCAACCGTCGACTCCGTTTCGGGTGAGACGCTGATGTCGGTGGCCATCGACGAAGTGGTCATTTCGGCCGCTGGCCGCCGCAACATCGTCGAGCGCAACGGCAAGATCAATGTCGATTTCATCGTCTCGGTTCCCGATACGCTGCAGCACCTCGACTGGAGGCTGGTGGTCGGACCGCGGCTGCTCAAGGGCGAGGATACGCTGGCCTTCGATCCGCTGGTCTACAGCGGCGAGCGCTTCCGGCGGATGCAGCAGCACGAATACGACCGTTACGACGCCTATCTGGGGCGCATTGTCGACAGTGCCGACTATTTCGACCGTTTTGGCCGTCAGGGCCTCTATCGCCGCCGGTTGGACGGCGTGCTCGATCAGCGGGCGCTGTATGCCGGGGCGATGGAGCGGCTGGAGCGGATGACCCCCGGGGAGGCCATGTACGACCGGGTGGTCGGATGGAGCACCCCGCAGGAGCGGCGGCGGCAGGAGGAGATCCTGCGCCGTTACGTGCGTTCGACCGACCGCAAGGTTCGTGCCCGCATGACCTATGTGCCCGATGCCGGCAATCGGCTCGACCATCTGAACGACTATTTTACGCCGCGTTACCGTTATCCGGGGGTGGAGGTGCTGCCCGGCGGAGCGGTCTATACGCGGGTGGCGGGTGACTATCCCGCCGAGGGGGGCCGCGACCGCGAGGCCTACATCCGTTCGCTCGGCGAACGCCCGGAGGCGCTCCGCAACGAGCTCCGCACGGCCGACCGCGAGACACTGCGCCGACTGGCCGGCGAGCGGCTGGCCTATACGGGGCTTCGGCGCAAGGCGATCGGGGGGCTGCTCCGCGAGACGGGCGACAGCGCCCTGATGGAGAACTACCGCATCCGCAGCGGTTATGTGGCCGACCGGCTGGCCTCGCTCTACGAGGTCGACACGATGGCGCTGCGCAACAGCGTGCTGCGGCAGGGACAGCTGGCCCGCAACGAGCGGCGGCGGCTCGGGGCACCGGATGCCTATCGGCGGCTGGTACGCCATCCCTATCCGGATCCCGTGCGGTTGGATACGGTGATCTACCGTCCCGACGGCCGGATCGACTACTACTATACGCAGCAGGTGCAGGCCGACGAGAATACCTCGAAGCTGCGGCTCTACCTCACCGGCGAGGTGGAGGTCCGCAACGGCCGCAGCTATCGGCTGCGACGTTCCGACACGCTGTACTACAACGTGGCCTCGATGACGACGTTCCTCGACGAGCGGACGCGCTACATGCAGCGCATCGTGCTGCGTGATGCTGAGGCCAATGCGCGCTTCTTCTTCACGTTCCCCGTCGGGAAGAGTTCGCTGGTCGACACGCTCCCGGAGAATCGTCGGCAGATTGCCGCCGTGAAGTCGCTCACGCGCAGTCTGATGACCGATCCGGTCTACCTGATCGACAGCATCACGCTCCGCGCCACGGCTTCGCCCGAGGGGCGCTGGGAGCTCAACGAACGGCTGGCTCGCGATCGGGCCGAAGCGCTGCGGCGGGTGCTGGTCGGGGAGTTCCGCGTGCTGTACGACTCGCTCAACGTCGCCGGCAGTTATACGCTCGACGAGCAGGGGCGGCAGGTGATGGTCGAAGAGGAGGATCGGCTGCCCGACCTTCCGAATCTGCTGCGCACGACCTCGCTGGCCGAGGATTGGGACGAACTGTACCGGCTGGTGGCCGCCGATACGCTGCTGACACACAAGGCGGAGATTCTGGAGATGATCCGCTGGGAGGGGAATCCCGATACGCGCGAGTGGCGCATCCGCCTGAAGTATCCGCGTGAGTATGCGCGGATGCGGAGTGTGATCTATCCGCTGATGCGGGCCGTGGATTTCCGCTTCAACCTCCACCGGAGGGGCATGAAGCAGGATACGGTCTATACAACGGAGGTCGATTCGAACTACATGCATGCCGTGGATCTGCTCCGCAAGCGCCGCTACGAGGAGGCGCTGACGATCCTGCGCCCCTACGAGGACCGCAATACGGCACTGGCCTACATGTCGCTCGGGTACGATGCGGCGGCCTATCGGATTCTCCGCGGACTGCCCGAGGCCTCCTCGACGGCCGACATCCAGTACATGCTGGCCATTCTGGCGGCCCGTCTGGGCGAGGAGGAGCATGCCGTGCAGTATTTCCTGCGGGCGGTCGAGCTGCGTGAGAACCTGAAGTTCCGCGGAAACCTCGATCCCGAAATTTCGCGGCTGATCCGCCGTTACGGCCTCTTCCGCGAGGATTTTGAATGAGCCGGCCGCCGACCCGTTATCGGTCCGTTATCGGTCCGACGGTCCGGGCGGGGAGGAGCCTTCCGGAGCGGATTCCAAAAAAGAGACCCCTGTTGCACGATGGTGCGGCAGGGGTCTCTTTATGTGCGGCAGGGGGCTTGGGGTGTCGGCGGCGTTCAGCAATCGCCTTCGAGGCGGTGGTGGGCCCGGCGGAGCTGCATGGCGAGCGTGCAGGCTGCCGCTCCGGCGAAGAGCATCGTGATGCCGACCCAGACGATGACGGCCGAGGTGCCGACTCCGACGGGCTGGAAGAGGATCCACAGCGAGCAGATCAGCAGCAGAATGCCCGTCAGAATAGTCCATCCGGCGCCGGAGATCTCCAGCGTGCGCATGTCGCTGCCCAATCCGATGGTGGAGAAGGCACGCATCAGCAGCCAGAAACCCAGCAGCAGCGGCAGCATCGTGGCCGCCAGAGCGACGTTGAAGATCAGCACCAGACCGAGGATCATCTCGATGATGCCGCCGGCGAGCATCCAGCCGCGGCCTGTGATGAAGTGGCGGTTGGCGGCCGAGAGCACCACCTCCAGGATGCCGGCCAGCAGGATCACCCATCCCAGCAGCATCGAGAGCTCCAGATAGCTCCGCGCCGGGAAGAGGAAGATCAGTATCCCGACCGCCAGCAGAAGGAGGCCGACCGCGAGCAGCAGCCACCAGTAGCGGATAGCCTGTTTCGAACTTTCGAGCAAAGCGTGCAGTTTTTTCATCGTAAGCGGAATTTGTTCTTCGGTGCAGGGTGCAATTCGCGTGCCGGAGCGTGCGGCCGAGGGTGGGGGAGCGGCCGCCGCCGTGGATTTTTTCCACACCGCATGGGGTGTCATTCCACACCCGGGGAGCGGAGGCCGTCTGTTTAATGGGTTGACTGATAGTGTGGTGTGAAATTTGTTGCGGCATGGCACTCCGATTGGCCGGGAAGAGATCAAACCCGAATTCTTGGATATGGAAAGATTTGACCTCTTCAGGTTGAACAGGCGAGTGCTGCTCGTGTTGTCCCTGTTGTGCTGTACGTGGGGCGCGGCGTGGGCCGGCGAAACCCCCGATGATCCCGCTTCGGCGGCCGATCGCGAACTCCCCGACCGGGTGGTCTCCGGACTGGTCTCCGACGTGCAGGGGAATCCCCTGGTCGGTGCCACGATCGTCGTCAAGGATGCCCCGACGATGCAGGGAACCATCACCGGCCCGGACGGCCGCTTTTCGCTGAAGGTCCCGGCCCGTTCGACCCTTGTGATCACCTATGTCGGCTTCAAGAGCCTGCGCTTCCCGGTGCTGAACCGCACGGAACTCGACATCGTCCTCGAGGAGGAGACCGAACGGCTGGACAACGTCGTGGTGGTCGGCTACGGTACGCAGGAGAAGTCCGACCTGACGGGCTCCATCGCCTCGATCAAGGCCTCGGACATCAAGAATACGCCGGCGCGTTCGGTGGCCGAGGCGCTGCAGGGCAAGGTGGCCGGCGTGATGGTCACCAAGACCAGCGGCAAACCCGGTGCGAGCTCCGATATCGTGATCCGCGGCGTGGGGTCGATCAACGGCCTGAACCCGCTGTTCGTCATCGACGGCGTGGCCTGCGAGAACAGCACCGACTACAACCTCAATGACATCGAGTCGATCGAGGTGATCAAGGATGCCAGCGCCGCAGCCATCTACGGTTCGCGGGCCGCCGGCGGCGTGGTGCTCATCACCACGAAGAAGGGCACCTATAACTCGAAGGCCAAACTCGCATTCACGAGCCACGTCGGCGTGCGCCAGTATACGGACATGTACCGCATGCTCGGCACCGAAGACTACATCCGCGTCATGCAGGAGATGGGCTTCAACTATCCGATCTGGAGCGACCCCTCGTCGCTGCCCGACACCGATTGGGTGAGCGAGATCTACCAGCCCGGCATCGAGCAGAGCTACAACCTCTCGCTCACGGGCGGCAGCGAGCGCTTCCGCTACTACCTCTCGGGCGCGTACGAGCGTGAGAACGGCATCCAGATGAACAACTACTGGGAGCGTATCTCCTCGCGGCTGAACGTCGACTACCGGGTGGCGCCGTCGCTGACCGTCGGGACGCGGATCTATCTGGCGCGCCTGCGCGGCAACCCCTACACGGAGTCCTTCCCGTGGGTCTCGATCCCCTACATGAGCATCTACGACGAGTCGGGCGACTTCGCGGCCATCCCGTCGGGAATCGACTTCTCGGGGGCCAATCCCGTGGCCGACATCGCCTACCATCACCGGAAACAGTCGGATCTGGTGGCCAACGGCGACCTCTACATCGACTGGGAGATCGTCAAGGGGCTGAAGCTCAATCTGACGGGCTCGGCCCAGCTGGGCGGCGGCTACGACGACAATTTCTCGGAGGCCAACACGCTGGGGCGCTCTCCCTCGAAGGACAGCTACACCAAGGCGTTGGACTACGCCGAGCAGTACACCTTCACGGCGACACTCTCCTACGAGCGCCTCTTCGCCGGGAAGCACGACCTGCGCGTGATGGTCGGCTACGAGGCCAAGCGGTCGCAGCTGGCCGACCTCTCGTCGACGGCCTCCGACTTCCCGATCAACAACCCCGAGTCGTTCGCCCTGTCGACCAACCCCACCAAGAGCGCTTCGGGCGCCCTGTCGGAGGATCGCTTCCTGTCGCAGTTCGCCCGTCTGAACTACACCTACGACAACCGTTATCTGCTGACGATGAACGTCCGTCGCGACGGTTCGCCCAAGTTCGGCCCCAAGCACCGCTGGGGAGTCTTCCCTTCGGTCTCCGTCGGGTGGAAGATCTCCGAAGAGCCCTTTTTCCGGGCGTGGAATCCGTCGTGGGTCTCGATGATCAAGCCGCGCTTCAGCTGGGGCATCCTCGGCAATGATCAGGCTCTGAACAGCTTTGCCTACATGGCGGCCTTCCAGAACGTCACGAGCCACTCGTTCGACGGCACGTCGGCCGTCGGCGGCTACAACAACATCAAGGTCATCAACGAGGATATCCGCTGGGAGTCGATCTACACGACCGACGTGGGTCTGGATGTGGATCTCTTCCGCAACCGCCTCTCGATCTCGTTCGACTGGTATCGGCGCATCACCCGCGACATGATCTATGCCCTTTCGGTGCCCAACTCGTCGGGAATCACCTCGCCCTCGTCGCTGACGACGATGAGTACGATGCCGGTCAACCTGGGACGCATCGACAACCACGGCTGGGAGCTGCTGGTCAACTACCGCAACAACATCGGCTACTTCAACTACGCCATCGGGGCCAACGTCTCGCAGAACCGCAACCGGGTCGTCGACCTGGGTCTGACCAATGCGGCCATCTACGGCGGCGGAGGCCATCCGAACGAGGGCCCGAGCCCCTGCAAGACGGTCAACGGACAGCCCATCAGCCAGTTCTGGGGGCTGAAGACCGACGGGATGATCACCTCGCAGGAGGAGAGCGACGCCCTGAACGCCCGGGCGCAGGCCAACGGCTACGACTACTACCACCAGCGGCTGACCGGTGTGGGCGACCTGCGCTACGTCGACGTGAACGGCGACGGTACGATCAACGACGACGACTGTACGTTCATCGGCAATCCGTGGCCCACGGTACAGTACGGCTTCAACCTCTCGCTCGAGTGGCGCGGCATCGACTTCCGGGCCGACTTTACGGGCGTGGCGGGCAACGACGTGCTGAATCTGGCCAAATCCTATACGCAGAGCGTGCAGGAGAGTTCGAACACCACGTCGGAGATCTTCGGCGCCTCGTTCTTCATGGGCAACGGACTGACCGACCGTCCGCGTGTCATGGCCCTCGATGCGTCGAACGGCAACGTCCCGGTCAAGGACCCCAACTACAACTACCAGAAATATTCGGACTACTTCATCGAGGACGGCTCCTACCTGCGGCTGCGGACCGTGACGCTGGGCTACACCTTCCCGCGACGGTGGACGCGCCGGGCGAAGATCGACCGGCTGCGGATCTATGTCTCGGCCACGAACCTCTGGACCCTGACGGGCTTTACGGGTCTCGATCCCGAATTTTCGAATACCACGAAGACTGCCTACGGTGTCTACTACGGCAGCACCTATCCCCAAACCCGGATGTTCTCGTTCGGTCTGGATCTGAACTTTTAAATCCCTGTTGAATCATGAAACGCATTCTGCGAAAAATAGCTCTTTCCGCCACGGTGCTGGGTGCCGCGGCGATGATGAATGCCTGCGGCAGCGACTGGCTGGAGCTGAGCGATCCCAACTCGCTCTCGCCGACCAATTTTCCCAAGAAGATCGAACACGTCGATCTGTTGGTCAATTCGGTCTACGGCGCCCAGCACCACTGGTGCTTCCTGGGCAACTACTGGGCCGGGTACGTGATGTACTGCCTCGACCATACGATCGACATGCTCTGGCACGAGGATCCGGCCTGGATCGACATCTGCGCCGGGGAGGTCAAGGCCGGCAACAACAAGGTCACCGATCCGTGGACGGCCCTGAGTCTGGGCGTCTACTACGCCAACACGGCCCTGGAGGAGATCGCCTCCTACCGCACCACGGCTCCCGAGACCGAAACCGAGGCGCTGAACAACTACGAGGGGGAGTGCCTCTTCTTCCGCGCCTATTACTGGTGGCACATGTTGTCGCTCTACGGCGAACCCGATGCCGAAGGGGTCGGGATCCCCATCGTGCGGACGGTCCCCAGGACGCTGGAGGAGATGTACATCGGCCGGGAGAAGACCGGCGCATGTTATCAGGCGATCATCGAGGATCTGGACCGGGCCGTGGATCTGCTGACGCAGACCGATCCCCATCGGGTGACGGTGTGGGCCGCCAAGGCCTTCCGGGCCAAGGCCTGCTTCTTCGCCGGGCAGCGGGATCTGGCCCGCACCTACCTGGAGGATTGCATCGCCAACAGCGGCAAGACGCTCGAGACGTTCGACCGTTACCGCATGATGTTCAACGGGTACGATGCGTATGAATACAACAGCGAATCGTTCTACGAGATGGGCAACCGGGCCGATCCGACCAGCGGCTCGGCCTACGGAAGCCCCAATACGGGTTCGACCCTTTCGCTCTACTATCCGCCCTTCTGCATCGCGCCGGACGGCACGCGCACGGCCATGTCCTACGGCAACCAGTACATGCACGACCGCAATCTGGGGCGCTTCGGCTATACGGATCCGGCTCCGCAGTCCGCGGCGGTGATGAAGACGCGCCAGGGGGCCGACGGACAGACGGAGTACTACCTCGACGAGGCCTATCTGGCCCTGCAGCAGAAGCACCGTGACGAACTGGGCCGCGAGGCGGACGGTCCCGATCCGCGGCTGTACGTCTGCGCGCTGCAGCCCTTCGTCGACGAGGTGCAGATGACCATCGACGGCGTGAATGCCACGCGCAAGGTGGCGCAGGTCGACTTCGGCAAGTGGTGGGAGGATACCTCCGCCTCGACGGGCAACGACCCCGAGACCTTCTACGGATGGCCCGTGCGCAAGTACAATTTCCTCGAGGGGCATCTGCTCGACGCCACGCGCAACGTCGCCGGTTACAACATCTACTTCCTGCGTCTGCCGGAGATCTACCTGATGTACGCCCTGCTGCTCCGCGACGAGGATTCCTCCACGGCGCTCGAATATGTGAACAAGGTGCACCGCCGGGCCTACAACTATCCGGTGGATGCCCCCTCGGAGGTGGACTACCGGTCGCTCTCGGACCGCACCCGCACGGTCGATGCCACGGACCATCTGGCCAACGATCCGCTGCTCTACGAGTTGTGGGCCGAGGTTTTCGGCGAGATGCGCTGGTGGGAGTACGTGCGGCTGCTGGATCTGGGCGAGAAGGAGAAGGACTACTACAAGACGATCTCGGGCCCGGGCTCCTCGAAGACCAACATCGTCTGGAAGGAGACCAACTACGCCATGCCGATTCCGACGTCGGAGTTCGAGAACAACCCCAATCCGGCCATGGTCCAGACCCCCGGCTATTGATCGCGGAGCTGTTCCGCTGCCCGTCTGATGAAACACCCCGATGTCGGAATGACATCGGGGTGTTCCGCCGTGTGAATGAGGTGCTGCGCCCGGCCTTTATTGTACGGCGCCGAATCTCCGGTAACGTTGGTAGAGCTTCTCATAGATCGCCTGTCGCTGCGGATCGGGGAGATATTCGTCGGAGATGCCCGGTTTCATGGCCTGCTGTGCGGCGGCAATGTCGGGGTAGATCCCGGCGGCGACGGCGGCAAACATCGCTGCGCCCAGGGCGCATGCCTGGTCGCTGTCCAGCACGCGGATCTTCATGCCCGCAATGTCGGCCATGGTCTGCATGACGAAGGGCGATTTGCGGGTGATTCCTCCGATGGCGACGATTTCGTCGATCGAAACCCCCTCCTCCCGGAATCGCTCATTGATGGCCCGCGATCCGAAGGCCGTGGCCTCGACCAGCGCCTTGAAGATTGCCGGGGCCGAGGTCGCCAGCGTAAGCCCTTCGATTGCTCCCCGCAGTCGGGGGTTGAGATCCGGTGTCCGGCGTCCGTTGTGCCAGTCGAGAGCTACGGGGTCCTCTTCGGTGAGCGGCAGTTGCTGCGCCTCTTCGGTCAGCCGGTCGAGGATCTTCGCCTCGAGCCGGGCTCCCTCCGGTCCCAGAAACTTCAGCGGCCAGGCCATCACCTTGCGGAACCAGGCGTAGATGTCGCCGAAGGCTGCTTGACCGGCTTCGAGCCCGATCAGTCCGGGCAGAACCGAACCGTCGACCTGTCCGCAGATGCCGTGTACGGCCTTGTCGCCGATTTCGTCATACGTGGCCACGGCGATGTCGCACGTCGAGGTTCCCATCACCTTGACCAGCGTTCCGGGGCGGATGCCGGCTCCGACGGCCCCGAAGTGGCAGTCGATGGCCCCCGTGCCGATCGCAATCCCGGGGCGGAGCCCCAACCGTTGGGCCCATGCCTCGCTCAGTTGCCCGGCCGGTTTGTCGGATGTCGAGGTCTTCGTGTAGAGATGGCCCCGGAACAGGTTGTAGAGCGGATCAATGGCCTCGAAAAAGTCGGCTGACGGCAACCCGCCCCAGGATTCGTGCCACATGGCCTTGTGCCCCGCTACGCAACGGCTGCGAACGAGTGTCTCGGGACGGGTGTTGCCGGCAAGCAGTCCGGCCAGCCAATCGCAGTGCTCGACCCAGGAGCAGGCCTTTGTCCGCAGTTCGGGCGTGTGGCGCAGGGCGTGCAGCATCTTGGCCCAGACCCATTCGCAGGAGTAACTGCCTCCGCTGTAGCGCGTGTAGTCGATCTTCCAGTGCTTGGCCAGCGCGTTGATCTCGTCCGCTTCGGCAAGCGCCGTGTGGTCCTTCCAGAGGATGAACATGGCATCGGGTTGTTCGGCGAACTCCGGCAGAAGGGCAAGCGGTGTTCCCGTATGGTCGGTCAGTACGGGGGTGGAGGCGGTTGTATCGAAACTCAAACCGCGGATGCGGTCGATCACCTGCCTGTCGCATTGGCTCAGAAGCTCATGGATGCAGCGCTCGAAGGATTCGATATAATCGAGCGGGTGTTGGCGGTATCGGTTCTCTTTGGGGGTGCAGTAGAACCCCTGTTTCCAGCGGGGATAGTCGACGACGGCCGAGGCCAGGGTGGCTCCGTTGCCGGTGTCGACGACAAGACCCCGTACGGAATCGCTTCCGAAGTCGATGCCGATGACATAATTGGTTTGCGGTTGCATGGCGTATGTGGTTTTAGGATTTGAAGGCATTCTTTACGGCGGCGGAGCCTCCCGGAAGCAATGCGTCCAGTACGGCACACAGCCGGTCGTCGTCGCCCTGCAGGTGGCAGACCTCCTGGATGTGGGATTTGGAGGCTCCGGGTTGGAGGAAGGCGGCCGCTGAAGAGGTCTCGAGTTCGTAGAACGGCCCCATGACCGTGCCGGTCTCCGTGGGACCGTCGTTGTAGGCGTTGACAACGTCTCCCGCAAAGGGTGCCTGCAGTTCGCCCCAGCGGCTGTCGACATATTGCTCTCCGGGTTTGGAGCGGCTGTAGCGGATGAGCGTGATGCTTCCGGCCTGCGGATCGTAGCTGCCGCAGCAGCCCGTATCGCGTCCTGCCGGAAGGCCGATTTTCGACCGAAAGGCGCCGTCGATACGCATGCAGACCAGCCCCGGGCTTATCCGGAGCCGGCCGGCCGGCATTTCGCCGAAATAGTCGCTGTGGACGATCGGTCCGGTGCCCGCGTTGGAGTAGGGGATAAATACGGTGGTCGACGGGGTGGGCGGAAACATGCCGAGCATCCAGATCGACGGAGCTCCGCTGTCGGGGGTCCAGGCCTTCTCTCCGAGGTTGGTAATGCGGTTGAGGCTGCGGTAGACGACCGCGTCGAGCTCCTGTACGGCCGGTATGCTGCCGAGAAAGTCGGACTCCTCGACGCGCAGCAGCTCCACCGTGCGGTCGATCCCGATACGGAAACGATTCCCGGAAGCGTTTTTCAACTCCACCTCCTGCCTCAGCCGGACTTTGCGATTTGACACTTCGGCAACCTCGAACGGCAGGGTGTCGAGAGCCGCAGGAACGTGCCAGTTTTCATAGGTCTGCGCCGCTCCGGGTGCGAAATAAAGGGAGTAGGGTCCTCCCTCCGGACCGAGCCAGAAGCGCTCCTCTCCGCCATAGGGATTGAAGTGTGCCAGAGTGGCTTTTGAGGCGATCAGTCTGCGGTTGATCCATCCGAAACTCGGACCGCGCTCGTTGCGGAACGTCGACGTCATTACGCGGCCCTGCCATTGGGGAACGATGCAGAGTCTCGATCCGGTCGTGTGATCGGAGAGTTCGGCGGTCTCTATGCGGCAGGATTTCAGGAACTCCACATCTTCGTTGTAGCGGCTCATGGCTGAAGAAATAAAAAAAGTCCGGAAAAAATTTGTTTGTTAAAACGTTTTAATTACCTTTGCAAAGGTAACGAATTTTTTCATCCTTCCAAATTATCCGCCTGTTAAAATGGGAGAACGCAATCGAAAAATAACAATCCGGGATATTGCCGCGGAGGCCGGAGTTTCCATCGCGCTGGTCTCGTTCGTTATGAGTGGCAAAACGGACGGAAAGGGCGGTTACCGGGTCAACAAGGAGACGGCCGAGCGGATTCGCTCCGTGGCTGAACGACTTAATTATCAGCCCAATGATGCGGCCCGTATGTTGCGCAGCGGCAAGACCAACACGGTCGGTGTCATTGTTTCGGATATTTCGAACAAGTTCTTCGCCGACATCGCCCGCTGCATCGAGGACCGGGCCTATAAGCATAAGTATACGGTGTTGTTCGGCAGTACGGACGAGAACCCGCGCAAACTTGAGAATCTGATCGAGGTCTTTCGCAACAAGGGGGTTGACGGCCTGATTGTCGTCCCCTGCGAAGGGGCCGAACAGGTTCTCTGCAGCCTGGCCAACGAGAATTTTCCGCTTGTCCTGCTTGATCGCGAGGTCCCCGGGGCCGATCTGAGCAGTGTGGTGCTCAATAATCGCCGGGCATGCGGGCAGGTTACGGAGGTGCTTGTCCGTCAGGGATTTCAGCGGATTGAAATGATCTCCTATTCGATGAATCTGTCGAATATCCGGGAGCGCGAGGAGGGGTATCGCTCTTGTATGGCGGAGCACGGACTTGGCGAGTATGTCCGCATTCACCACCTGCGTCATGACCGGTTCGACCGCATGACGGATATTCTTTGCGATGCCTATCAGAGGCGGGTGGAGGCTTTTGTCTTCGCTACCAATACGTTGGCCATTCAAGGCGTGACGGTCGCCTTTCGGCAGGGTTGGCAGATTCCGCGTGATTTCTCGATGGTATGTTTCGATACGAACGAGGCTTTTGACCTCTACCATACGGCTGCGGCCTGTGTGAGCCAGCCGATTGAACGCTTCGGGGCCGAGGCGCTTGATCTGCTGCTGAAGGGAATTGAGCATCGGGACCAGCCGATGGCCTGCACACGTGTGGTGTTGACTCCTGAAATTCTGGAGTATACGAACGGGAAACGGGTTCTGGAGGCGCTGTCTGCGGAGGGTTGAGTTGCGTGATTTTTATGAGACGGGGCGGTTTCCGGATGATGTGCCGAGAGCCCCGTTTCTGGAGAGAGGCCGGTATCGGCCTATTTTGAAAGAGAATAGCTAAAACGTTTTATAAAATAAACAGTCACCTTCGATTATGGAAAATAATGGTTCAACAGCTCGGGTGCTTTGCGGTCGGAAACTGCTCTTCTCGATCGCCTTGGCGGCAGGATGCCTGCTGGGAAGTCCGTTTGTGCGGGCATCGGTTCCCGCGCCGGAAGCTGCGCAGCTCCCCGAGGCCGTTGTATTGCCGTACAACCATCCGGATCTGACGGTCGATCTGGGCGTCGGACTGTGGGGGATTCCCATTCCGGTGGATTACGACGGCGACGGTCGCAAGGATCTGCTGGTCTCATGCCCTGACCGTCCGTATCGCGGACTTTACTATTTCCGCAATATCGGTACTGCCGAAAAACCGCTTTTTGCGAAGGCCGAGCGCATCAGCGAAAAGGGAATGAACAATATCCGCCTGTCGGAGGTTGATGGTGAGGCTTTCGTGCTGTCGAAGAATACCGAGCACCTCGATTTCTTCAAGGCGCCCTATGCCCGCAAGCGCAAACTGAAGTACAAGGGCGAGGTGTTGGGGGCGACCTACGCCAAATCGCGCAGCAACATGTGGAACTATGTCGACTGGGACAAGGACAGTGATAAGGACATCATTGTCGGAATCGACACGTGGGACGATTATGGCTGGGACAAGGCCTTCGACTCGTTGGGACGCTGGACCCGCGGTCCGCTGCACGGTTATGTCTATTGGCTGGAGAATACCGGAAAGGGGTATGTCAACCGGGGTAAGGTCGAGGCCGGAGGGGCGGAGATCGACACCTACGGAGCTCCGAATCCCTGTGTGGCCGATTTTGACGGTGACGGTGATCTGGACCTGATCTGCGGTGAGTTTGTCGATGGTCTGACGTGGTTCGAGAATGTCGGTACGCGCGAAGAGCCGCGCTTTGCCGCCGGGCGGCAGTTGTCCAACCGCAAGGGGGAGATTCGGCTGCATCTGCAGATGATCGTTCCGGTGGTGTCGGATTTCGATGGCGACGGACACCCCGATCTCGTTGTCGGAGACGAGGACGGCCGGGTCGCCTGGGTGCGTCACACGGGAAAGGTCCGCCGGGGGATGCCGCAGTTCGAGGCGCCGGTCTATTTCCGGCAGCAGGCCGATTTGGTAAAGTTCGGGGCCCTCTCCACGCCGTGTGCCTTCGACTGGGACGGAGATGGAAAAACCGACATCATCGCCGGCAATTCGGCCGGAGAGATCGCCTGGATCCGCAACCTTTCGGGAGGAGAGAAGCCCGTGTGGGATGCTCCGCGTCTGTTCGAGGTGAAGGGTGTGCCGATCCGCATCCAGGCCGGGGAGAACGGTTCGATTCAGGGCCCGGCCGAGCGCAAATGGGGTTATACGGTCCTTTCGGTAGCCGACTGGGACGGCGACGGGCGGCCCGATCTGATCGTCAACTCGATCTGGGGCAAGATCGAATGGTATCGCAACCTCGGATGCAAGGACGGGCTTTCGTTTGCTCCGGCGCAACCCGTGCGGGTGGCCTGGGAGGGCGAAGCGCCCAAACCGGCCTGGAACTGGTGGACGCCGGCGCCGGGAACGCTCGCTACGCAGTGGCGCACGACTCCCGTGGCGATGGATTGGAACCACGACGGGCTGATGGACCTCATCGTCCTCGACCACGAGGGCTACCTGGCTTACTTCGAACGTTTCCGCACGCCGGAGGGCGAGTTGATGCTGCGTCCCGGGCGCCGGATCTTCTACGGCACGAACTGTTCGCTCTACAACTCCAGGAAGGGGGTGCTCGAGGCAACGGGCGGTCCCTTGCGGCTGAACGACGGCGTCGGCGGACAGTCCGGGCGCCGGAAGATCTGCTTCACGGACTGGGACAGTGACGGACACCTCGACCTGATCGTCGACAGCAAGAATGCCTGCTGGTTTCGCTTCGTCCGGGAGGAGAAAGGCAAGGTCTGGTACGAATACATGGGTGATTTGAGTCGGACGGTGCTGGCCGGACATACGACCTGTCCGACGCCGGTCGATTGGAACGGCGACGGTGTGGAGGAGCTGCTTCTCGGAGCCGAGGACGGCCATTTCTATGTGATTCCCAATCCCCGTTCACGGCGATGAAACGCTCTCTGTTGCTTCTTGCGGTCCTGTTGGCGGCCGGTGTGGCGGCGGCTCGTGAGCCGTTGCGGGTCCCGCTCTTTCCCGACGGCGCCCCCTCGCGGAACGGACTGGAGGGGACGCCCGAGTCGATCAACGACAAGGGCTATTACGTGGGCGTGAGCGAACCCGAGTTGGAGGTTTTTCTTCCCGACTCGGTCCGGGCGACGGGACAGATCGTGCTGGTGGTTCCCGGGGGCAGTTACGAGAAGGTTTGCGTCACCTATGAGGGTTACCGCACGGCCGAGTGGCTCAATGGGCAGGGAATTGCCGCCGCCGTGTTGAAATACCGGATGCCCAACGGCCATCCCGACATTCCCCTCGAGGACGGCGTGCAGGCGATGCGTGTGATCCGTCGCGACGCCCGCGCCTGGGGTGTCGACCCGCAGAACGTGGGGATCATGGGATTCTCGGCCGGAGGCCATTTCGTTTCGAGACTCATTACGGAGTATCCCGATGCGGAGTCGCGGCCCGACTATGCCGTGCTGGTCTATCCCGTGATCACGATGCGCTACTCCTCGGTGCGGACCCGCGAAAATCTGCTCGGCGCACGCAGCGGGGATGAGTCCCTCCGCAAGCGCTATTCGACCTGCGAACAGGTGCATGAGGGGATGCCCGAGGTGCTGCTGGTGCTGTGTGACGACGACCGGGCGGTGGTTCCCGAGAATGCGATCCGCTTCTACCGGGCGCTCAAGCGACAGGGCGTGAGGACCGAGATGCACATCTTCCCGCAGGGCGGTCACGGCTTTTGGATGCGCGAGCGCTACCGCTACGGCGCGGAGACCTATCCGCTCATCCTGCGCTGGATCCGTGAACACGACAAAACGAATCAAACCAAATAGAACGAACAACCATGAATTGCATCAAAGGAATCATTCCACCGATGATCACCCCGCTGAAAGGAGACGACGAACTGGATCTGGAAGGTACCTCGCGACTGGTCGAGCACATGCTTGCCGGCGGGGTTCATGCCCTCTTTCTGCTCGGCACGACGGGCGAGGCGCAGAGCCTGACCTATCGGCTGCGTTATGAATTTGTCGAACGGGTCTGCCGTCAGGTGGCCGGGCGTGTTCCCGTGCTGGTGGGTATTACGGATACGGCACTCGACGAGAGCGTCCGTCTGGCCGAGCACGCTGCCAAATGCGGTGCCGTCGGTGTTGTGGCTGCCGCGCCTTACTACTTTGCCCCTTCGCAGCAGGAGCTCATCGAGTATTACACGGCCCTGGCCGACCGTCTGCCGCTGCCGCTCTACCTCTACAACATGCCTTCGCTCGTCAAGGTCTTCCTCGAGCCCGCGACCGTCAAGACGCTCGCCGACCACCCGAATATTGTCGGGCTGAAGGACAGCTCCGCCAACATGACCTATTTCGAGACGCTGATCTATCACCTCGGCGACCGGGACGATTTTGCGCTCTACGTCGGCCCGGAGGAGCTGACCGGTGAATGCGTGCTGATGGGTGCCGACGGCGGGGTGAACGGCGGTGCGAACCTCTTCCCGGAACTCTACGTGGCGATGTACGACGCCGCCTGCAAACACGATATTGTCCGTGTCCGTGAGCTGCAGCACCGGATCATGCAGATCAGTACGACGATCTACACCGTCGGCAAGTACGGTTCGAGCTACCTGAAAGGGGTGAAGTGCGCCCTCTCGCTGCTGGGTATCTGCGACGACTACCTCTCGTATCCCTACCGGAAGTTCCGTGCCGAGGAGCGCAGCCGCATCCGCCAGGCGCTCGAAGCGCTGGGCGTCAAGTGTGTCGGCTGATCCTCCGATACCGAACCGGGAGGACCGCTCTGCGGAGCTGCCCTCCCGGATTTGAAACCGAATCGAAACTCTAACCTGAACACCTTATGGATATAACCATCCTCGATTACATCGTATTTTTCCTTTTTGTGGGAGGCGTTGCGCTGTTCGGCTGCTCGTTCTATTACCGCAGCCGCAAGGGGGCTGCAGCCTTCACGGCAGCCGAGGGATCGTTGCCCACGTGGGTCGTGGGAATGTCGATCTTCGCCACGTTCGTCAGCAGCATCAGTTTCCTCGGATTGCCCGGCGATGCTTACAAAGGCAACTGGAATCCCTTTGTCTTCAGCCTCTCGATCCCCATCGCCACGTGGCTGGCGGCCAAGGTCTTTATCCCGCTCTACCGCAACGTCAACAGCGTTTCGGCCTACCACTATCTGGAGCTCCGCTTCGGCTATTGGGCGCGGTGCTATGCGGCGATCTGCTACCTGCTGACGCAGCTGGCCCGCGTCGGGTCGATCCTGTTGCTGCTGGCCCTGCCGCTGCACACGATGTTCGGCTGGGACGTGGCGACGATCATCATCTGTACGGGCATTGCCACGCTGGCCTACACGCTGCTGGGCGGAATCGCCGCCGTGGTTTGGACCGATGCCATTCAGGGCATCATTCTCATCGTCGGGGCCGTGGTCTGCGCCCTGCTTCTGACCTTCACGATGCCCGAAGGTCCGGGCCAGCTCTTCGAGATCGCCTCGGCACACGGCAAGTTCAGCCTCGGAAGCTTCGGGGCAAGCCTTACGGAGCCGACCTTCTGGGTGGTGTTCATCTACGGTCTCTTCGTCAACATGCAGAACTATGGCATCGATCAGAACTACGTGCAGCGTTACATGACGACCCGCTCGACGGCCGAAGCCGTGAAGTCGACCCTCTTCGGCGGTCTGCTCTACATCCCCGTGTCACTCGTTTTCGTCTATATCGGCACGGCGCTCTTCTCCTACTATACGGCGCAGCCCGACCTGCTGCCCGCCGGAACGCCGGCCGATCAGGTCTTCCCGTGGTTCATCGTTCACGGACTGCCGACCGGTCTGACGGGCCTGGTCATCGCCTCGCTCTTCTCGGCCGGCATGTCCACCGTGGCGACGAGCATCAACTCCTCGGCCACGATCGTGCTGACGGATTTCGCCAAGCGACTCTCGAAGCGCGACCTCTCCGAAAAGGGCAGCATGCGGGTGCTCTATGCCACGTCGTTCGTGGTCGGAGCGCTGGGTATCGTCATGGGCTTGATGATGATGAGCATCGACGGCGTGCTGGATGCCTGGTGGAAACTCTCGTCGATCTTCAGCGGCGGCATGCTGGGCCTCTTCCTGCTGGGTGTCGTCTGCCGCAACGTCCGTCGGGCACATGCCGTCGTGGCGGTGATTCTCGGATTGCTGACCATTGCCTGGATGAGTCTCTCGCCGCTGATCAACGAGGGTTCGCCCTTCTACCGGTTCCACAGTCCGCTGCACACCTATCTGACGATCGTCTTCGGGACGACGGTCATCTTCCTGGTCGGCTTCCTGCTGACGGCACTGACCCGCAAAAAAGCCAACTCGTAACGTAATTTCAAAAAATACAGCCATGAACAACTATCGACCTAAAATTGGAATCCGTCCGATCATCGACGGCCGCCGCGGCGGAATCCGTGAATCGCTGGAAGCTATGACCATGGGCATGGCCCGTCGTGTGGCCCGCCTGTATGCCGAGGAGTTGCGCTATTCGGACGGTACGCCCGTCGAGTGCGTAATTGCCGACACGACGATCGGCGGCGTGGCCGAGGCGGCCGCCTGCGCCGAGAAGTTCCGTCGCGAAAATGTCGGGGCCGTCTTGTCGGTGACCCCCTGCTGGTGCTACGGCGCCGAGACGATCGACATGGATCCGCTGACGCCGAAGGCCATCTGGGGCTTCAACGGTACGGAGCGTCCCGGAGCCGTCTACTTGGCCTCGGCGCTGGCCGGACACAATCAGAAGGGGCTGCCGGCCTTCGGTATCTACGGCCGCGACGTGCAGGACGTGACCGACGAGACGATCCCGGCCGATGTGCGCGAGAAACTGCTGCGTTTCGGGCGTGCCGCGGTGGCCGTGATGCAGATGCGCGGCAAATCCTATCTTTCGATTGGTTCGGTGTCGATGGGTATTGCCGGTTCGATGCCCAATCCGGACTTCTTCCAGGAGTATCTCGGCATGCGCAACGAGGCGGTCGACTGCTCGGAGATCGAGCGACGGATCGAACTGGGTATCTACGACCGCGGGGAGTTTGAGCGGGCCATGGCCTGGGTGACGAAATACTGCAAGGTGAACGAAGGCCGGGACTGCAACCCCGAGCATCTGATTTATCCGCGCGAAAAGAAGGAGCAGATCTGGGAGTATGTGGTGAAGATGACGATGATCATCCGTGACCTGATGCACGGCAATCCGGTTCTGGCATCCATGGGCTTCGAGGAGGAGGCCATGGGCCACAACGCCATCGTGGGCGGGTTCCAGGGACAGCGCCAGTGGACCGATTTCCGGCCCGACGGCGACTTCTCGGAGGCGATACTCAACTCGTCGTTCGACTGGAACGGCATTCGGGAGGCGGTCACCTTCGCCACGGAGAACGATACGCTGAACGGCGTCTCGATGCTGCTCATACACCTGCTGACCAACCGTGCGCAGATCTTTGCCGACGTACGCACCTACTGGTCTCCAGAGGCCGTGGAGCGCGTGACGGGGTTGCAACTCGAAGGCAAGGCTGCGGGCGGCATCATCCACCTGATCAACTCGGGCTCGTGCACGCTCGACGCGACGGGCCGGCAGACCAATGCGGCCGGAGAACCGGTGATGAAGCCCTTCTGGGAGATTACGCAGGACGATGTCGAGGCCAGCCTGGCCGCCACGACGTGGTATCCGGCCGGTCGCGAATACATGCGAGGCGGCGGTTTCTCGTCGCATTTCCTCACGCGCGGCGAGATGCCGATGACGATGTGCCGTCTGAATCTGGTCAAGGGGCTCGGTCCCGTGCTGCAGATCGCCGAGGGATGGGCCGTCAATGTGGCTCCGAAGATCTTCGAGGTGATCAACAAGCGCACCGACCAGACGTGGCCGACGACCTGGTTTGCCCCGCGTCTGACGGGCCACGGCTTCTTCCGCGACGTCTATTCGGTGATGAATGCCTGGGGTGCGAACCACGGGGCAATCAGCTACGGACATGTCGGAGCGGATCTGGTGACGCTGGCCTCGATGCTACGCATTCCGGTAGCGATGCACAACCTGTCGGAGGAGTCGTTGTTCCGTCCGTCGGCCTGGGGTGCTTTCGGCTCCGAACCCGAGGGCAGCGACTTCCGCGCCTGCGCCAACTACGGGCCGCTCTATCGCTAATCAAGAATCGAACTAACCTAAACCTGTCCAATGAAACGAAACGTACGAATTTGGGTGCGGAGCGTCGTGCTTGCCGTCCTGCTTCTGGCAGGCGGCGGCCTGACGCCCTTGTGGGCACAGTCCGCATCGACGAAGGGCCGCGTGGTCGGGAAGATCACGGACCCGGACAAGCAGCCGCTTGCCGGCGCCGTCGTATTGGTGAAGGGAACGAGTCGGGGAACTACGACGCTGGCGGACGGTACCTATTCCATTCAGGCCAAATCGGGCGATGTTTTGGTCTTTTCGCTGTTGGGATATGGTGAGAAGGAGGTCCCCGTGCACAGGCATACACGCATCGACGTGACCCTCGAGGAGGAGGCCAATGCCATTGACGATGTCGTGATCGAGGTCGGATACGGCTCGATGGCCCGCAAGGATATCACCGGAACCCTGAGCAATGTCAAGGTGCAGGATCTGATGAAGGCTCCGGTGGTCAATTTCGACCAGGCGCTTCAGGGGCGTATTGCCGGCGTTTCGGTCTCCTCGGCCGACGGTCAGCCGGGTGCCGATATGGATATCGTGATCCGTGGCGCCAACTCGCTGACGCAGAGTAATTCGCCGTTGTATGTCGTCGACGGATTCCCGATGGAGGATTTCTCCTCGGCGGCGATCAACATGTCGGATATCGCTTCGCTGACCGTGCTGAAGGATGCCTCCGCCACGGCCATCTACGGTGCCCGCGGCGCCAACGGTGTCATCATCATCGAGACCAACCGCGGCTTCGAGGGCAAACCTACCATCACCTACACGGGTACGTACGGCTTCCAGAACGTGACCAAGAAGATGGAGATGATGAATGCCTACGATTTTGTCAGCTATCAGATCGAACGGCAGCCCTCGAGCGTGGATACCTATCTGAACAATCTGGACCGCACGCTCGAAGATTACAAAAACATGGGGCAGGGGATCGACTGGCAGGACAAACTCTTCCAGAATGCTCCGCTCCACATGCACAACCTCTCGATGTCCGGCGGTACGAAACAGACGAAATACTCCGTGTCGTTTTCGATGTCCGATCAGGAGGGTGTCATCATCTGTTCGGGCTATGAGAAATATCAGGGGCGTATTTCGCTCACTCAGCAGCTCAATCGCCGGGCCAAACTCCTGGTCAATGCCAGCTACACGAGCGACAAGACCTATGGACAGACCTCGTCGGCGGCTCTTTCATCGAGCAATGCCTATGCGTCGTATCTGATGTACCGTACGTGGGCCTTCCGGCCGGTCATCACCACCACTTCGTCGCTCGACGAGGAGTTGTTCGACGACGAATTCGACGGAAACAACTCCGCGGTGATGAACCCGATCATCTCGAGTCAGAACGAAGACAAGGTGACGCGCAAGCAGACCTTCCTCTCCAATGCGAAGCTGGACTACAATCTGCACAAGAATCTGCGGTTGAGCATCAGCGGCGGATATACGCGTTATACCTATCTCTCGACCGAGTTCAACAACTCGTATACCTACAAGGGCTATCCGACGCTGACCAATACGAAGGGCGTCAACGGTTCGGTGACCAACCGCGAACGGTCGAACTGGATGAACGAAAATACGCTGACCTATACGAAAAACTGGAAAAACGGACGTCACAAACTCAATGCCGTGGCCGGTTTTATGCTCGAGGGCGAACGGGACAAGCGATTCGGCTTTTCGGCCATGAACATACCTAACGAGTCGCTGGGAATCAGTGGAATCGACGACGGCCTGCCCGATACGACGACGGCTCAGATCTCCGAAAACTACCTCATGTCGTATCTGGCGAGAGTCAACTACAGCTACCGTTCGCGTTACATGTTCACCGTGTCGTTCCGCGCCGACGGTTCGTCGAAGTTCTCTCCGGAGAACCGTTGGGGATTCTTCCCTTCGGGGGCCTTTGCCTGGCGAATCGGTGAGGAGAAGTTCATGCGCCGGCTGCGCTTCATCGACGATGCCAAACTGAGAGTGAGTTACGGTGTGACGGGAAACAACCGCGTGGGTGATTTCTCGATCTATCCGTCGCTGTCGCTGTCCGACTACTATTCGTTCAACAACGGGCAGCCCTCCGAGGCGATCGTGACCAAAAGTCTCGGAAACAACGATCTGACCTGGGAGAGTACCGATCAGGTCGACGTGGGTCTCGACCTGCGGCTGTTCAAGAACCGATTTAGCCTGACGGTCGACTGGTATCAGAAGATCACCCGCGATCTGCTGTTGAATGCCAATCTTCCCTACAGCTCGGGTTATACGACCGTCTATAAGAACATCGGCAAGATCCGTAACCGGGGCCTTGAGATTACGCTCAGCACGGTGAATGTCAAGACGCGGAATTTCGAATGGACCTCCGACTTCAACATCAGTTTCAACCGCAGCCGGGTGCTGGCCCTGGCCGAGGGTGAGGAGAATTACCTCTCGAAGATCAGCTTCACGGGCGATTTCAATGCCACGTATCTCTACCTGGCGAAGGTCGGACAGCCGATCGCCCAGTTCTACGGCATTCAGTGGGACGGTGTCTACGGGTATGAGGATTTCGACCGCGACAGCGCCGGCAACTACGTCCTCAAGAAGAATGTGCCGACCAACGGCAATGCCCGCGAGACGATCCAGCCCGGTGATATCAAGTATGTGGACCAGAACGGCGACGGCGTGGTCAACGATCAGGACAACGTGGTCATTGGACGCTGCGAACCGATCCACATCGGCGGATTCAACAACAATTTCACCTACAAGAATCTGAGCCTGAACGTCTTCTTCCAGTGGCGCTACGGCAGCGACGTGATGAATGCCAACCGCATCATCTTCGAGGGCAACTACGCCAACAAGTCGATCAACCAGTACAAGAGCTACGTCGACCACTGGACCCCGGAGAACACCGACAGCCGGAATTTCCGGGTTGGAGGCCGCGGCCCCTCGGGCGTCTACAGTTCGCGGACCATCGAGGACGGTTCGTTCCTGCGCCTGAAGACGCTGCAGTTGAGCTACACGCTTCCCGAAAAGTTCACGCGCAAGATCCGGCTCAAGACCGTGCAGGTCTTCCTCGCCGGGCAGAACCTGTGGACCTGGACCAACTATTCGGGCCTGGATCCCGAGGTTTCGACCCGTAATTCGGCGCTGACTCCCGGATTTGACTATTCGGCCTATGCCCGCAACCGCATCTATACGGCTGGCGTCAAGATCGTATTCTAACCCGAATGACACAACTTACGACGATGAAAAAGATTATCAGACTATTTTTGGGTGCATCCCTGCTGTCGGCCACATCGTGCAGTCTGCTCGATACCGAACCGCAGGACTTCGTAACCCCGTCGCTCTACTATACGAACGAGACCGAAATGAATACGGCCCTGAACGGCGTTTATGCCACACTGGCCAGTACGACACTCTATGCCAACAACATGCTGGGGCGGATGGGCCTTTCGGCGGATATCGGTTACGAAAGCTATTCGTCGGATTACGGAACGGTGGGCGATTATGACGTTTCGCCTTCGGATTCGAAGATTCTGACCTACTGGCGCGACCTCTACAACGGAATCGGGCGGGCCAACATGCTGATCAAGTATATCGACAAACCCGAACTGGACAAGGCGACCCGGGACAACATCTACGGACAGGCGCTCTTCCTGCGGGCCTACTACTACTTCATGCTGGTTGTCCGCTTCCACAACATTCCGCTGATTCTGACCGTCCCCGAGGATGGAAACCGCGAATCGGTGCAGATCCCCCAGAGCGATATCCGGGATGTCTATCTGCAGATCATCAAGGACATGGAGGAGGCGGCGCCGCTGGTTCGCACGGCGGCGGAGCTCAATTCGCCCGGACGGGTCAGCCAGTCGACCGTCTATGGCATGCTGGCACGAGTAGCGCTGAACATGGCCGGATATCCCGTCAATGAGCCCGGCATGTATGCCAAGGCTAAGGAGTATGCCCAGAAGGTGATCGACACGGGAACCCATGCCCTGAATCCCTCCTACGAGAACCTTTTCCTGACCTACATCCAGGACAAGTACGATGTGGCGGAGAGTCTTTTCGAGGTGGAGTTCTGGGGCAACAACGAGGGGACCTATACGACGGTGGCCGGCATGGTCGGCCGCAACAACGGCATCTACTGTACCGGGCGTACCGAACTGCCCGACGGTCAGACGCTGATCGAAAAGTACGGTTATTCGATCGCCACGACCCGGGCCACGCCCTACTTCTACAATCTGTTTGAGTCGGGGGATTTGCGCCGCGACTGGACCATTGCACCGTTCAACTACAACTCGACCACCGGAGAGAAGGTAGATGTCGGATCGAACTACTGGATCCGTTCGTGCGGCAAGTTCCGGCGCGAGATGGATCTGAGTACGGACCGTACGGGCAACTATACGTCGATCAACTTCCCGCTGCTGCGTTATGCCGACGTGCTGCTGATGTGGGCCGAAGGGGTGGCGGCCGATCCGGCCAACAACGACGAGGCGGAGCTGGCCCAGGCTTACGAATATGTCAATCAGGTGCGCCGCCGCGGTTACGGGCTTGATATCCATACGCCGAGTGACGTGGCCGATCTGGAGCCCTCGGGCAAGAGCATCCTGCTGGACGACATCAAGGAGGAGCGGGCCCGCGAACTGGGCTTCGAACTGCTGCGCAAGGACGATCTGGTCCGCTGGGGCGATTTCGGCAAGCAGATGCGCTATCTGAAGCAGCTGGCCAATGCCATTCCGAGCAGCTATACGTCGTCCTATTACGCCAATGCCAAACGCTACTACAACAGCGCTACCGATCGGGACGAGATCTGGCCCATTCCCACCTACGAACTGGGCATCAACCGTCGACTGGTCCAGAATAACGGATGGTAGAATCCAAATATGCCATGAAGATGAAAAGAACGAACAAAATACTCTTTCCGGTATTGGCTCTGATGCTGCTTGCGGGAGGCTGCCGCAAGCAGTTCGAGACGGTCGATGCCGTGGATTTCGAGGTGAGCACGGCCACGCAGACCTTCAAGGTGGGTGAATCCGTCCGCTTCCATTTCGAGGGGAATCCCGATTTCATCATTTTCTACTCGGGCGAGGCGGGCAGCGAGTACGCCTTCAAGGACAAGGACCGTATCACCGAGACCGAAATGACCTTCACCTTCACCACGACCACTTCGTCGGGAACTCCCGGATACCCCAACCCCGCGCGGGTGCCGATTTGTTATTCGACCGACTTTTCGGGCGAATATACCGAAGAGGCCGTACGCGCCGCCACGTGGATCGACATCACCGATCAGTTCAACCAGCCGACGGATACCGGTGTAAACGACCTGCTCTCGGGTGATGTGAACATCTCGCGCTATTATCCCGATGAGGAGACGCCTCTCTACTTCAGTTTCCACTACGTGGTCGATCCCTATGATGCTTCGGCGGCCGGCGGCAAGGGCAACGGCCGGACCCAATGGAACTACAAGTCGCCGCAGTTCAACGGTGTGGTCGGCGAGACCTCCGAGGTGCTCTACGACATGGCCTCTTCGAACTGGCAGATCGTGCTGGCCACCTCGTTTGAGGGAGCTTCGTCGCTGCCCGACATCAACACCTATCGGGTTCTTCTGCGCAGTGAGTTCACCCCGGCCGTGTCGCGGGAGTGCTGGGCTATCTGCGGGCCGATCTACAAGATGGATCAGATCAACGAGGGCCCCGACCACGGGGTCGGAATCAAGGCGATGGCCGATGCCTCGCTGGCCAGCTATGACTACATCTATGAATCCCCCGGTGAATATACCGTGACGTTCGTCGGAGCCAATGCCAACGTCTACGACCGCAAGGAGGTTGTGCGCACGCTCAAGATCCAGATCGTGGAGGACGAGGGCGGCATTACGCCTCCCGAACCCGGAGAGTGGAACCAATAAAACGACAAGACCATGACAAAACGAATCACATACATGCTTTTGGCCGCGGCTTTTGCCTGGAGCGGCTGCAGTCGGGAGGCCGTGTCGTGGAGTGACTCCGCGGACGGAGAGCCGATCCTTTTTGCCGCGTCGGGATCCCGATCCTCCCGAACGGAAGTGGAGGCCGGCAGTGACGGCCGGCTGGCCATCGTCTGGTCCTCGGGCGATGCGGTGGGTATCTACGGCATGAACGACGGCCGCTCGATCGGCAACAACTACACCTATGTGGCGACGCCTTTCAAGGAGGATCCGTCGCGATGCTCCTTCTCGGCGGAGGATCCGACCCGGATCTTTGCCTGGAAACACGGGGCCTCGCAGGGGTATTATGCCTATTATCCCTACGTGTCGGTCGAGGGACGGGAACTTTCGCCGACGTCGCATCCCTTCTCGCTTCCGGCCGTGCAGACCCAGGTCGGAGCCGATTCGCCGGCACATCTCGCTCAGTACGGCCTGCTGACCGCTCAACCGGTCGAGATTGCCGCAACGGACGAGAGTCACGGCGGGATTCTCTTCACGTTTGCCAACCTCTTCTCGATTGTGGAGGTGCGCCTGCGCATGAATGCCGACTGTCCGATCGACCGGGTGCCGCTGAAACAGATCCGGCTGGTGGCCGAGTCGGGAAATCTGGCCATTCCGGCCGGAACGATCGACCTGACCCAACCGGTTGATGCGGCCGCCGACCTGCCGGTTACGGTGGAGACGGGTAGTGCGGAGGTTGCGCTGGGCTTCAGCGATACGTTCGAGGTGGACAAGGAGGGCTATGTGAGCGCCTATCTGGTTGTGGCGCCGGGCCACCATGCCGCCGGCAGTGTCCGGATGGAGATCACGGCCATCGACAATTCGATTCGCAGCGAGATTTTCCCCGAGGCCATTGTGCTGGAACCCAACCGCCACTATACGAAGAGCTACGAACTCTCGCTCGACGATTTCGAACCGGTGGACGAGTTCGAGGCCGAGCTCCCGGCGCTGACCTGCAAGGTGGGCGAGCCGCTGACCGTGACCATGACGGGTGTAGCCGACCGGATCGACTTCTGGTCGGGCGAAGAGGGGCACGATTTCGCCTATGCGGAGAAGGATCGGATGCAGGAGGCCACCATGAGCATGAACTTCTACATGCTGCTCAACAGTGGAACCCAGCGGACGCCGCTCAAGGTCAAGTACTCCACCGATTTTGACGGGACGATGACCGAAGAGGCCATTCTGGCGGCCTCGTGGACGGATGTCAGCTCGCTGTTCGACCTGACGACCTATATCTACGGAACGGATACCTCGACGACGGTTGGCGCCTCGACGCAACCCTACAACGTCGGTACGGCGGATTGCAGCGACTGGTTCACCGGCGCGGGGAACAGCTGCTACATCGCTTTCTTCTATCACGTGGATGCCTACGATGCGAGCTATGTGGATCCGGCCACGCAGGTGGCGGGGAACGGACGAACCTATGTCTATCTGCACGACACGTGGGTAAGAGCGCAGTACAAGTCGGAGGATACCTTTACGGAGATCTACCGTCAGAAATACGTTGACGGAGAGAGTGATCCCTCCTATCCGATCGTGGTCTTCGGACCGACGTTCGACGACTCCGACGGAACCAACCCGTTGCGTATCTTCTCCTATGGTTCCTATCCCTATGTGCTGCGTCTGGGGGCGGCGTTCCGGCCTACGGAGGAACGGAATTCGTATCTTGTTCTGCCGCGCCTGGAGCGCCCCGCAGCAAAGAACGTCGGCAAGGACCAGCCTTTCGTGGTCAAGGGCGAGGAGGATCCGCAGCCGCAGAGCTACGAATATCTCTTTACGCAGCCCGGAGTCTATGAGGTGGCCGTGGTGGGTACCACGCAGACGCTCGCCGGCCCGAAGCAGATCATCAAACAGGCGACCGTTACCGTAACGGCGGAATAAAATCAGACTGACAGCCATGAAAAACACGATCAGATTCATTCTTTTGTTCTTTGCCGGCTGGGTGCTCTCCTCCTGTTCGAAGGACGACGGCGCGGGAGAGACCCCCGTTGCGGCCGGTGCGATCGAAGTCCGCGGTACGCTGGTCGACATCCGCAGTGCGACCGTCGGCGAAAAGGTTTTCCCGCAGAACGACGACTATCTTTTCCAGAGCGACGTCGAAGCCCTTTTCGAAACACCGCAATCCTATGCCGTCGGGCTGATGGAGTCCCGGGGTGCCGAGGCTTTCCGCTGCGGCAGCACCGGACCCGTCTATCTGGCTACGGATTGTGCCGACATGCGTGCCGAGGGTTGGACCTCCCGGAAGACCTCCTTCCGGATCGGGGAGATCGACTACTACCTCTATGCCTACAACTGTACGACCCCGAACCGGTGGATCGACATCCCGGATCCGGCCGGCCGGAAATATTCGACCCTGCTTTTTGCGCCGAAGCTCAGTGTTGCCGGGACCTCGATACCGGGAACGGTTATCGCTCAGGTTCCCGTCCTGCGGCAGTATGCGATCAACAACGTCTGCATGACGATTCTCCCCAACGGCGAGTATATTGCCGCCTGTACGGGCTCGACGGTCGAGAACCAGGGCGTTTCGCTCTTCGTTTCGTCCGACCGGGGGCGGAGCTGGAAGGTGCTCTCGCAGAACAACCTCACGACGAACGGCATTGCCAACTATTGCAACATCTTCGTTCATGACGGCGCCCTCTACATGATGGGCGTAGGCCAGAACCGCCAGAATGTGCTGATCACCCGTTCGGAGGACAACGGCCGTACGTGGACGCTTCCTCAGGACGAAGAGAACGGCATTCTGATGCGCGGGGCGTTCCATTCGTCGTCGGTGCCGATGGTGGTGAGCGGCGGACGGATCTGGCGGGGGATGGAGACCTACGACAACGACGTCAAGACGGCCTTCGTCCTGTCGGCTCCGGCAGATGCCGATCTGCTCAAGGCCTCGAGCTGGACGGCCACCAATACGATCCCCGGTACGACGCCCGTCAACGAGAGTTGGGAGTTCGACGGGAAACGGATCTCGGAGCTGATCGAGGGTAACGTCGTGGTCACCCCCGACGGAAAACTCTACAACATCCTGCGGGCAAGCAGCTCCTACACGAGCCTGGCGGCCGGAATGGCCACCATTGCCGATGAAAAGACCCTGGAGATTACGGCTCCCGACGATCTGATCCGTTTCCCGGGCGGCGGCAAGAAGTTCACGATCCGTTACGACGAACAGAGCCGCCGTTACTGGGCGTTGACCAATCCGGCATCGGACAACGTGGCCGGAATGTCACATAACGGGATCTATGCTTCGGGCATTACCGAGAATCTCGTACGGAACCGTCTGGTGCTCTGTTACTCGACGGATCTGACGACCTGGATCCAGTACAAGGAGATCGTTTCGGATCCCGATCCCTTCTTCCACGGCTTCCAGTATGTCGACTGGATGTTCGACGGTGAGGATATCGTGGCCGTCTGCCGGATGGCCTGTCCCGAGAGCCGGGGTCTTCCCGTCCGTCAGCACGATGCGAATTTCATGACCTTCTTCCGCATCGAGCATTTCCGAACCCTTTGATGGCGAGACGATGAACCGAATTCGAACATGGAAATACCTGCTGTGGGTGCTTGTGACGGTGTGGCCGCTCTTGTTGGCGGCAGCGCCGCGCACGCCCGTGGTGGAGGTCCGGGGGCGATTGATCGATATCCGCAAGGCCGACCGCTGGTCGGAGGCCTATCCGCAGTATCGGAAGCATCGGTTCGGAAACTCACTTCCCGAACGCCTCGTCGGCATGAACTATGCCGTGAGTCTCAAGGAGTTTGCGGGACCCTCGGCCGTTCGCTGCTCCCGCCCGTGCGATCTGCTGCTGGCTCTGAATGCCACAACGCCCGATACGATGCTGTGGCACCCGACGGGAGAGACCTTCTACATCAATCGCAACCTCTACCGGCTCTACGAAGGCCGTTATACGACTCCGGGCAAATGGATGGAACTCCCTGCGACACGCAACGGGAAGGCATCGTCGATGCTCTTTGCCCGGAATCTGCGAGTGGCCGGTACGGTACCGGTTCCCGGCACCGTCGTGGCGAGGGTCCCGGTGCTGCGCAAGACGCATATCACCAATCCGAACATCCTGATTCTGCCCGACGGAAGCTATCTTGCCGTCTGCAGCGGCGTCTATCCGCATCGGGTCGCAGCCATTTACCGCTCGACGGACCGCGGCGAGAGTTGGTCTGCCTGGGCGAAGGTCGACTATCCGATCAATTTCTATACGCTTTTTCTCCATCGGGGCGCCCTCTATCTGATGGGAACCCGTTCGCCGCAGGGAACGATCGTCATCTGTCGTTCGACGGACAACGGGCAGACCTGGGAACTCCCCGACGAAACCTCGGGACGGGGTGTGCTGCTTGAAGGACATTACCATTCGGCGCCGGTTCCGGTGGTCGAGCATCAGGGACGTCTCTGGCGGGCCATGGAGACCAATTTCCCGGACGAGCGTCGTCAGGCTTTCGTGCTGTCGGCGGCCGTCGGCGACGATCTGATGCGGGCGTCGAGCTGGAAGATCTCCCGTTTCCTGAAATCCTCGCCCGAGTGGATTGCGGAGAGTGATGAGGGGGGATTCCGGCAGTGGATCGAAGGCAACGTCGTCGTCGCTCCGGATGGACGGTTGGTCAACGTCCTGCGCGTCGACGAACAAAAATGGGGCCGTTCGGCAGCCGTGGTCCACATCGAAGGGTTGCGCAAACTGAGTTTCGATCCCGCGAAGGATATCATCGAGATGCCGGGCGGCGGCAAGAAATTCACCATTCGCTACGACTCCCTGTCGCGCCGCTACTGGTCGCTCACCTCGATCGTCCTCGACGAGTTCCGCGGCATGCGGCACGGCGGCATCTATGCGTCGGGAATCCATTGCGGGCTGATCCGCAATACGCTGGCCCTGATCAGCTCGGAGGATCTCTATCATTGGCGGGTGGAGCGGACCATTCTGGCGAGCGACAATCCCTTTTTCGACGGCTTTCAGTATGTCGACTGGCAGTTCGACGGCGAGGATCTGGTCTCGGTGATCCGTCTGGCCATGGAGGAGCCGCGGGGGCTTCCGAACCGGCAGCATGATGCCAATTTCCTGGTCTTCAAACGTATCGTAAAGTTCCGTGAGGCGGGGGAGCCCGACGTCATCCGGACCCTTCACAAATCCGGGGGGTGTGGCTGAAAATGAATCATAACCAATCTTGAAAACGATGAACCGAATTCTGAAAAACTTGCTGGCCATGGTCTCCGTACTGAGCCTGTCCGCGGGCACGGCCTGGGGACAGCCCTTCCTGCGGCTGCCGGCCATCATCGGCGACCATATGGTGCTTCAGGCCGATGCAACGGTGAAACTTTACGGCTGGGCCGATCCCAATGCCCGGGTTACGGTGACCCCTTCGTGGGGCGAACCGGTTACCGTGCGGGTCGGCTACGATACGAAGTGGGAGGTGGAGCTGAAGACCCCCGTGGCTTCGGCCCAGGCTCAGACCATCGCCTTTCAGAGCAATCGCAAGGTCTCCCGTACGGTCCGGGATGTGTTGATCGGACAGGTCTGGCTGTGCAGCGGTCAGTCGAACATGAACTGGAGCGCGGCCAACGGGATCGTGGACATGAAGCAGGAGCTCGAGACGAAGATGAACCCGCAGATTCGGCTTTTCACCGTCACGAAGAACAGTTCGCCCTATTCGGCGGAGGACTGCGTGGGGCACTGGGCCGTCTGTGATGCCTCGAGTGCGCGCTATTTCAGCGCCGTGGGCTATTTCTTCGGCAAGCGGCTGGCCGAAGAGCTCGGGCAACCCGTCGGGTTGGTCAATTCGTCGTGGGGCGGCACTCCGATCGAGGTGTGGACCCCGGCTGCCGACATGAAGCGGGATGCCCGGATGGTTGCCTCCTGGAAGAGCCACTCCAAACAGGGTCGCGGATGGGATATCGGCTCGGTCTACAATGCGATGATTGTGCCGCTGCTGCGTACGGCCTTTGCCGGGGCGATCTGGTATCAGGGGGAGTCGAACAAGGAGAATGCCGCACTCTACGGCGATGAATTCCGCCTGATGATCGAGAGCTGGCGCCGGGCCTTTGGGCGCGAACTGCCCTTCTATTTCGTGCAGATTGCACCCTGTGCTCGCGCCGAAGGCGGCATCACGGGCGCTCTGGTCCGCGAACAGCAGGCCCGGGTGGCCGCAACGGTCCCGGCAACGGGTATGGTGGCCATTCCGGATCTGGTCAACGATGTCACGAACATCCATCCGGCCTACAAGAAGGGTGTCGGTGACCGGCTTGCCGGTTGGGCCCTCGGCGAGGTTTACGGCAAGAAGGGTCATAAATACCGTCAGGTGACCTTCCGCTCGGCCGAGTTCAAGCGCAATCAGGTGATCGTGTCGTTCGATCATGCCGAAGGCGGCCTGCGGTGTCCCGATCCCTCGATCCGGGGACTGGAGTTGTGCGATGCTTCGATGCAGTTTGTTCCGGCCCAGGGGATGATCGACGAGCGCAACAATACGCTGGTGGTATGGAGCAAGCAGGTCACTCGTCCCGTGGCGGTCCGCTACTGCTTCAGCGACGGGGCCATCGGGAATCTGTTCGATGCGGCGGGGCTTCCCGTCGTGCCGTTCCGCAGTGACTCCGACGACAGGGCGGTTCCGGCCCGTGAGCCCGACGATGCCGTTTCGCGTATGAAGGTGACGGCCCGGGGCGGCGGATTCGAAGTGCGGAATTTTGCCGTCGGGACGAAGTTCTTCCTGAATCGGGTCTATCCGCTCACGACGGTTCCCGAACGCTTTTCCGGATTCCGGATGCTGGCCCACGATGCGGGGCAGAATCTTGGTCTGCGCTGCCGGGTGACGGCTTCGTCGTCGGGACGTGTCTACCTGATGGCCCGGCGCAACAAGTACACGGTTGCGGAGTTGAAGGGGTGGATCCGGGAGGCCGATTCCGAGATCCGCTATACGACCCATGACAAGAGCAAACCCGGAATTCTGAATGTCTATTACAAGGAGGTGAAGGCCGGTGAGAAGGTTGACCTCCCCGTGTCGCGGGATTTTGCGGGAATGACTCTGTTGGCGGCTGAAATCGAATATGAGAAATAAGAGCATGAAACGGATTGTTTTTGTACTGATCGGGGCTCTGTTCTCCGTCGGACTGGCCGGAGCCGCGGAACCTCTGCGTCATGCCCATCCGGTGATGGCCGGAGGCGAGGAGGGGCTTTCGCCCATGTCGTTTGGATTGACCTACAGCAACCTGCCCCGAGGCGCTGCCTATATTTCGTCGGATCGCTATCCGGATCTCTTTGTGCTGGTAACCCGCGGAGCCCGTGATGCCTGGGGTTTCTGGCGCTGTGCCTACGATGCGACGGCCTCGGACGGTTCGCTGATCTATCGTGCTCCCGAGCGGGTGACCACACCGTGGGACCAGAAGAACGGATTGCCGCCCTCGCAGATCCGGATCTTCCAGGACGGGGATCGGGTCTATCTGCTGCGATTGACCCGGACCCGGCTCTATGTGGCGTTGTGGAACGGGGCAGCTGCTTTCGAAGCGGTCGCCACGACCGAACTGGAGGGGGTCGACTATCCGGTGGCATCGTTCGACTGCATCCGCCGCAACAAGCGGGATTTCGAACTGGCCATCTTCTGCCACGACGGGCAGTCGTATCGCCCCGAGACGTTCAAGGGAGACCGGCAGTCGTACTATGACGGAGCCGGAATCTATCGGGGAGCTCTCCCCGGTTCGGGCCTTTTCCGGGTGACGCTCGATGCCGGAACGTGGTGTCAGGTCAGTGACGTGGAGCAGGTGGGCCGGGATATGAATCTGGTGATCGGAGCCAGCGAGGTGGCCTGTGTGCATTCGGACGACGGGGCGTATGACGGTTATCTGTTCACCAACCGGCTGGGAAGCATGAAGTTCATTCCCTATCGGAAAGGCGCAGCAGGGAAGGGGTTGGCCCCGACCCATGTGATGCGCGATGAGCAACGGGTACGGGTCCATACGGCTTACAGCTCGCGCGTCATTTCGTTCTCGAAGGATCGTGCGGGGTGCTGCGACCTGATGATCGGCGGGGAATCAGCCATGTATCACTACCGTTATCTGGGGCAGACTGCTTCCGGGGCTCCGATCTATTCCGATCCGCAGCCGGTGCTGCAGCGCAAAGCTCCGCTTTACGGCGGTTCGCTGACCGTGCCGAACGTGGTGGACTGGGACGGTGACGGAGCTCTCGATATCGTAGCCGGCAATTCGGAGGGGCGCCTGCTCTTTTTCAAGAACCGGGGGACGAACCAAAATCCCGATTTTGCCCGTTCCGAGGAGTTGCAGGCCGGCGGCCAACCCATCGTTCTGCGACCCGGATACCATGTGGTGCAGGGACCGTTCGAGGCCTCGTGGGGTTACCTCTGCCCGACGGTCTGCGACTGGAACGGCGACGGACTGTTGGATGTGGTTGTTTCGGGCTCGCGGGCCAAATTCGAGGTGATGCTGAACCGCGGAACGCGGGAAAAACCGCGGCTGGATGCCCCCGTGGCACTGAGCGTGGACAATCTGGAGTTGTACGGCACGTGGCGTGTCCGTCCGGCCATCGCGAAAATCGGGGACCGCAACGTGATCGTGATCATGGACAGCGACAATGCCCTGCACATGTATCGTCAGGTCGATGATTTCCATGTCGAGGATGTCGGAAAACTGCGGCTGACGAACGGCTCCTCGATCACCGGACACAACGATGCCCGGGAGCCGTTGGGACAGATGGGGCGTGGCAAACTGCGTTTCGTGGACTGGAACGGCGACGGGAAACTCGATCTGCTGGTCGGGTCCATCAAACGCTCGTCCTATCCCTCCCCCGAACGGGGACTTCCCTATACGCGTTTCAAGAAGAAGGAGTATGGCCTTCAGGTGATGTTGTTCGTCAACGTCGGGACCAATGAGAAGATGGTTTTCGAGGAGCCAGTCCAGTTTCAGATCGACGGGAAGGATTTCCCGCTCGGGGCCCATTCCAACGCTCCGGAACCCTGCATGTTGGGCGATACGGCCAACGGGCCCAATCTGCTGGTGGGGTGTGAAAGCGGTAAATACTATTTCTTCGAGCACAATCGGATCACGACAGTCGGCATCGACGACTGAGTCCGGTCGGCGAGATCCGGACGATGTTGCCCGGTGCAGGGATCTGTTCGATCCCGCACCGGGCAACTCTTTTCGGGGGGGGGGCCGGGTGGCAGGCTCCGTTTTCTGTTCTTGGATTCTACCGGCGGCCGTTGAGGGTGATCATGTCGCAGAGCGTGGTGTTGAAATCCACGGCTGCAAGCAGCCGCTCGAGGCAGAGATGCATGCGGTAACGCCACTGATAGCGCGGGATGGCCGGGATGTTGATCCGCTCCCTGTGCGGGTCCGGAGCGCGCAGCGTCTCGTCCATCGCGAGCCAGTCCTGCAACGGCAGGATGGCGAACATCGACGGCGAAGCGAGGTGCATGGAGATGATTCGCTGGCAGATCCACGGCTCACAGCTCTGCGGTACGTCGCCGTCGGCATGCAGCACCTCGCGGAAGAAGCGCGTCGAGAGCTGCCGGTCCTCCTCCCACCAGGCCCGCAGCGGATTCATGTCGTGGGTCGAGGTGGTGCAGACGCTCAGATAGGGGTAGCGCGACGGATCGGCGAAGGTCTCGCCCATCGTCTTGGGCATGCGCTGCACCTCGAGCGAGAGGATCTGCAGCGTGCGCATCGTTTCGGGAACGCAGTCGGGAATCATCCCCAGATCCTCACCGCAGGCCAGCATGTCCGTAGCGGTCAGCAGAACGGGGAGCTTCCGCATGGCCGACTCCTTCCAGAAGAGGTTGTGACGGCGGTAGAAGAAGTCGTCGTGCAGCCGGTTGAACGACTCCTGCTGCCATTCGGGCAGCCGCTGCCACGAACGGGTCCTGCGTCCGTCAATCCGGGGGTGAAAGTACCCTTTGCGGCGTGGATCCTCGACGAAGAGCACGTCGTCGAGCAGCGTCATCAACCCCTCGCGCAGCCGTACGGTCTCGGGATCATCGCCCGGCAGCTGCTCGGCCGCCCGGCGCTGCGTGGCGAACTCTTCGCGCAGACGCCCCTGCTGCAGGCAGCGCCGGCGGAAGGTGTCAACCAGCGGACCGAAGATCTCCCCGAGGGTTGCGTCGTCGAGCGGTGGAGTGGTGTAGAGCCCTTTCGTCAGGTCGAATCCCATCCGTTGCAGCTCCTCGGCCGGATAGGGCAGCGCCGGGTTGAAGTGCCCCAGCAGTCCATGGATCGCCTCCGAGGGGATTTCCCAGATGCGGAAGAAACCGAGGATATGGTCGATACGGTAGGCGTCGAAGTATTCGGCCATCTTCCGGAGCCGGGCCTGCCACCAGGCGTAGTGGTCGCGGGCCATGCGCTCCCAGTCGTAGGTCGGGAAGCCCCAGTTCTGACCCTCGGTCGAGAAGGCGTCGGGCGGGGCGCCGGCCTGGGAATCGAGGTGGAAGAGGTGGGGTGACTGCCAGGCGTCGGCACTCGTGCGGCTGACGCCGATCGGCAGGTCGCCCTTCAGCACGACGCCCCGGCTGTGGGCGTAGCGGCGAACCTCGGAGAGCTGCAGGTGCAGGTAGAACTGCACGTAGCAGTGGTAGGCCACCTCGTCGCGTCGTTGCAGGCAGTAGGCCTCGACGCGTTTCTGGTTGTAGCGGGACAGGTCGCCCCATTGCGTGAAATCGGCCGTGTGGTGTTCGTCGCGCAGCGTGCAGTAGGCCGCATAGGGCAGCAGCCACGAGCGGTTCTCCGCCAGGAAGGCCTGATAGTCGGGGCGTGAGGCCGTATAGGCGGCATTGCAGGCAAAGGCTTCGCGCAGCAGCCGCTGCTTGGTGCGGTTGACGCGTTCGTAGTCGACCTCGGGCAGGGCGTTCAGCTCGTCGCGCAGGCGGCGGTAGGCGTCGTCCTCGACTACGCCCGCCTCGGTCAGACGCAGGAACTGCGGATGGAGCGCAAAGCTCGAATTGGCGTTGTAGGGGTAGGAGTCCTCCCACGTGCCGGTCATCGAGGTGTCGTTGACCGGCAGCACCTGGATGACGCGCTGATGCGTCGCCGCGGCCCAGTCGACGAGCAGTTTCAGATCGAGGAACTCCCCGACGCCGAAACTCTCTGCGGAGCGGAGCGAGAAGACCGGAATGGCCGTTCCGGCACTCCGCCAGCGGCGCTCCGGAAAGCGGGCCACCAGCGAGGCGTCGAGCCGGATCTCACCCTCGGCGACGGGCTCCTCCCAGCGGCGGTTGTCGCCCTCCTCCCACTGCAGGGGGCGCAGCGTCGCCCGGTCGGCGATCAGCAGTTTGTATTCGCATCCCGCGGGCAGCGAGCAGGCGCAGCCCCAGACGGGGAAGTCGATGTCGTCGAGCGGCACGATGCGCTGCCAGTTGTCCAGGGCCTGGGAGACCAGCGCCAGCGTCTCGTCGGAGTGGATGGCGGGTTCGACCACCCGCAGCCAGACCGAGGCCTGCGTGGGTCGGACGCCGATGCCGGCCGGAGCGGACGTTTCGTCGCGGGTATCCGTGCAGGCGGCGCGGCCGAAGATGCCGTGGGTGAAGGCCGTGGAGTAGAACGCCGCATCGGGGCGCAGCTCCTGCCAGCGGTCGCGGATGCGAAGCGCCGTGCGCGGCGGAAATTCGGGCGGCAGTCGGAGCGAATGGGCGTGCCATTCGGTGCGGATGATGCGGCCGTCGCGTTCGACGACATAGCGGTACGAGCGGAGCTGCTCGAGGTTGCGGATCTCGGCCGTCCCCTGCCAGAGATCGTTGCGGGTGTATTCGAGGGCGACTCGGCGCTGGCCGAGCACCACGGCGAGCTGCTCGCCCCAAAGGGTATGGTATTCGATTTCGAAGATGAGTCGCATGATGGGTCGGAGTTCTCGGTTCGGGTTTTGATTCGATCTCTACAAAGATAGAAATTTCGTTCGGATTTCGGAATCTCGGGCCGCTTTTTTTGGTGAGGAGTTCATCCCCGGGCCGCGACGGTCGGGGCCCTGCCCGATGGAGCGCCGGAACGGGCGGAGTCCTGCGCGGCGGCCGATGTCCCGAACCCCGTGGCCGACAAAAATCGGCCGAAGGGGGGCCGGGGTTGCGAAAAAATCCGTATCTTTCGTCTGACGACCAACCAAAACTGCTACACGCGTATGAAATTCTTTATCGACACGGCGAATCTCGACCAGATTCGCGAAGCCCACAAACTGGGTGTTCTTGACGGCGTCACGACCAACCCGTCGCTCATGGCCAAGGAGCACATTCGCGGCGAGGAGGCCTGCAACCGCCACTATGTGGAGATCTGCCGCATGGTCGGCGGCGATGTCAGCGCCGAGGTCATCGCCACGGATTTCGAGGGGATGATCCGTGAGGGCGAGGCGCTGGCGGCCCTCGATCCGCACATCGTCGTGAAACTCCCCTGCACGGCCGACGGCATCCGCGCCGTCCGATGGTTTGCCGACCGGGGCGTGCGGACGAACTGCACGCTGGTCTTCTCGGTGGGGCAGGCCCTGCTTGCGGCCAAGGCCGGGGCCACCTACGTCTCGCCCTTTGTCGGGCGGTTGGACGATATCTCGGAGGACGGCGTCGGGCTGGTGGCCCATATCGTGCGCGTCTACCGCACCTACGGATTCAAGACGCAGGTGCTGGCCGCCTCGATCCGCCATACGCACCACATCATCCAGTGTCTGGATGCCGGGGCCGACGTGGTGACCTGTCCGCTTCCGGCCATCCTCGGCCTGTTGAAGCACCCCTTGACCGAGAGCGGTCTGGCGCAGTTCCTGGCCGACCATGCCCGCGTCAATCAGGAGTGATTGCGGGGGCGAATCCAGGTCTGCAACCTGCCGGCGGAGTCTTTACGGGCTCTGCCGGCGTCGTTTCGGGCCGCCCTCCCGGCCGCTCAACCGATCAGTTTCGTCAGCCGGCTCTCCGGTGCATCGGGAAACAATTCGCGGAAGTGGTCGTGGATGCGTACATGGGATTCGTCGGGCGTACGGTCGATCGTGAGCGGGCCGTAGAGCGCCTCGGGCGTCATGTAACGCGCCACGCCCCAGCCGTAGGGGTTGCCGTGGCGGTCGGTGTTGTATTCGAAGTCGGCGATGACGAGCCGCCCCTCCATCTGCAGCCGCGTCAGAATCGGGTCGAGCGAGACCTTCTCATCCTCCGGGACCTCCGATTCGGGATCCGTCGGACGGCGGCGTCCGCGCCCCCGGGCAAAGCCGAGCATGCGGCGCAGCTCCTGAATGGTGGCCGAGCCCTCGACCTCGATCGTCTGCAGCACCACATCGTCCAGTGCCGCGGCATCCTCGTTGGGGGCCAGCAGCCGCGAGCGACGGTAGTTGACCCAGTCGGGCAGCCACTCCCGGCTGACGAATCCCGCCTTGCGGTTGAAGAACTTGCCGTAGGCGCAGTGTCCTTCGCGGATGACGGGGCCTTTCCACTCCCAGGCCCCCTCCTCGTCGGTGAACCAGTACTCCGGAGCGATCATCTCCTCGATCGAGAAGCCGGGGATGCCGCAGCGGAAAAAGGGGAGAAAGCCCGTCTGCAGACAGCGCTCCTCCACGTCGGTCGAACTTTTCAAGCAATCTTTCATCCTGATTCCGTATTTCGGTTCCGTTGCAGTCTTGGAGCAGCTTCGTTGCAGCCTTGGAGCAGCCTCTCCGGCCGGTGCGGTTGCGGGGGGCGGAGCGGGGGCTTCCTCTGCCGCAGCGGAACGTTGTCCGACAAATTTACCGTTTAATTTTCAAAAACGACGCGCTTTCCCGGACAAAGTTGACCGCGGAAGGCCCGGCTTGTCGCTTCGTCCCCTCCCGGCAAAGCTGCCGGTCGGAAGCCGGACAGCACCCCGGATACCGGCCGTTCAGCCCTTCCGGCGGGCCGTGACGTTTTGTGGTATGTGCGAAAAATCGTATCTTTAGTCCGTGATCCGCCGGATCAGAGGCGCGCATGCGTGATGTGAGATCGGTTTATCGGCTTATTGCCAGAAGGTTGGCCGGGCTGTTCGAAAAAGGAACCGAAAGACTCCTGCCGATCGTTGCAATCTTCCCGCTCCCGGCCTGTCGCACAGTCTGCGGCCCGGAACCCGGCGGATCATGTGAAAAGTTTTTTACATTTTTCAGGGATGCGTGGCTACGTAATCCCCCCCCCTTGTTCGGAGAGTTATCGGAACAGCGCCCTGGGTAATTTTCGATCGTCTGAATGAAAATGACGGACCTGGAAAAAGTGAAAGATAAAAACAAAGAGCTCGCAGACCTGCTTGTCTCCGTCAGCGAGAACAACGATTACGCCTTTCGGGTTTTCTACGATCTCTATTACCGGAACGTCTTCCGGTTTGCCTATTATTTTCTCAAAAACCGGGAGGCCTGTCGCGAGGTGGTGAGTAACGTCTTCGTTGCCGTCTGGAAATCACGCGTGTCGCTGCGGCAGATCGTCAATGTCGAGGCCTATCTCTATGTCGTGGTGCGCAACGAGGCCAACCGCTATCTGAAACGGAGTCAGTCTCGTCCCCGGAGTCTTTCGCTCGACGATGTCCCGGCCGTGGTGCTCGACCGCCGGGGCGATGTCTCCCTGCAGGACGGAGAGGCGTCGGACAGCCGTCTGATCGATTCTGAAGTCGAGGAGCTGCTCAACCGGCTGGTCGGCGATCTGCCGGAGCGCTGCCGCATGGTGTTTCTGCTCAGCCGTTCGGAGGGGCTCTCGGTGCGGGAGATCGCCTCGATGCTCTCGATCTCCGAGAGTACCGTGCGGGTGCAGATCAAGACCGCCGTGGACCGGATCCTGGAGGGCCTTCGCCGCTATTACCCCGATCTGAAACTGATCACGCTGTTGCTGCTGCTCTTCTCGGACAGGCTCTGATCATCGAAAAATGACAAAATCTGAAAAAAAAGCCGCGGTTCCCATAAACGGAATTGCGGCTTTGTTACTCTATACAGGTGTAACGGGATAAAATGCAACTGCAGATGCAAGACAAAAACCGCAAAACAACGACGAATCCGACGTCCGACAGTCGGAGCTGGACCGAACTGGTGGATGCCGTGCGGATCAATCCGGAGGTGGATGCCATGGCCGATGCCATGCGGGAAGAGGTGTGGAGGAGTGTGCACTCCAGAATCCGTCGGCAGGGACGCTGGATGCGGATCGGCCGCTGGGCTGCGGCGGCCGTGGTGATGGCGGGCGTTGTCTGCGGCAGCTGGATGCTGGGCGGCATGCGCACCGAACGCCGACTGGAGGCCTCGGCGTTGCCGGTAAGCGTCTCCGCGCCGCTGGGCGTGAAGTCCGCGGTGGTGCTGCCCGACGGTTCGTACGTGCAGCTCAACGGCGGAACGCGGATCGTCTATCCAGCCATCTTCGGCCGCGAGCGGCGGGTGACGGTCGAGGGCGAGGCCTATTTCGAGGTGGTGCACGACGAACGCAAACCGTTCGTCGTGACGACGGGGTCGATCGTCTCGACGGTCCTGGGCACCACCTTCAACGTGCATGCCTACCCCGAGGATGACGACTGCCGGATTACCCTGGCCTCGGGTGCCCTGAGGGTCGATGGCGGCCCCGGGTCGCGCAGCGTGGTGCTGATGCCTGGCGAACAGGGCTTCTTCAACCGCCGAAGCGGCCTGCTCACGCTGCGGACGGTCAATGTCGAACAGGAGCTGTCGTGGCGCGAGGACAAACTCTATTTCCGGGGCGAACCGCTCGAATCCATCGTCCGGACCCTCGAACGGCAGTTCAATGTCGATATCGTGATCTCCGATCAGGCGTTGTGCGGCGTGCGCTTCACGGGTGAGTTCGTCGACGGGGAGAATATCCACGAGATCATGCGGATCATTTCGAGCGACAGCCGCATCCTCTACCGCAACTACCGGAACCATTTCGAACTCTACAGGAACCGATAAACATCCATTTTTTCTACAACCTAAACTTCAAACCGTATGTGTAAAAATTCTACTCGCGGGGGAATCACTCCCCCCCCCCCTCCGAAAAATGCTCGGAACGGTGGCACGACGCTTGGGCAGCCTGCTGATTGTCAGCTGGTTCCTGCTGTCGTCGCAGATGCTTTATGCGCAGAATCCCGTTATCACGCTGTCGCTCAGGAACGTCACCGTGCGGGAGATGATCGATGCCGTCAAGGCGAAGAGCGGCTATTCGTTCTGGTATCGCGAAAGCGAAGTCGACCTGCAGAAACGGGTCTCGGTCGAGGCGCAGGAGCAGCCCGTGCTGAAGGTGCTCGACGGAGCCCTTGCGGATCAGGGCCTTCTGGCCAAAATCGAGGGCCGTCATATCGTCCTCTACAAGGCGGCTCCCGGAGCCGGCAAGGAGTATCTGCTCTCGGGCCGCGTGGAGTCGGAGTCGGGCGAACCGATCGTCGGAGCCACGGTGCTCGTCGAGGGGACGACCCGGGGCGTGGTGACCGACTCGAAGGGCGAATTCACGCTCGAAGTGGCGGAAGGCGCCCGGCTGAATGTCTCCTACATCGGCTATGATGCCGCTCAGGTCGAGGTGGGTAACCGCACCCGGGTGAGCGTCGTGCTCAAGGAGGATACCACGCGCATCGACGATGTGGTGGTGGTCGGTTACGGCGTGCAGAAGAAGGTCAACCTGACGGGTTCGGTCGCCGTGCGCAACATCAAGGAGGTCGAGAACCAGCCCATGACCCACGCTTCGCAGGCCCTCTACTCGATGCCCGGTGTCTACATCAACCAGGCCTCGTCGAAACCCGGCAGCGACGGTGCCACGATCCGCATCCGCGGCGTGGGGACCATGAGCAGTACGAGCCCGATGGTGCTGGTCGACGGTATGGAGTATTCGCTCGACGAGCTGAACCCCAGCGACATCGAGACGATCTCGGTGCTGAAGGACGCCTCGGCCTCGATCTACGGCTCGAAGGCTGCCAACGGCGTGATCCTGATCACGACCAAGCAGGCCCGCAAGGGGGCTCCGGTGGTGAAGCTGCGTGCCAACTTCGGCGTGCAGTCCGCCACCTACGTGCCCGACGTGGTGACCGACCCGATCCAGTACATGCGCATGCGCAACCAGGCCGAACTCAACGAGGGCAAACTGACGGTCACCTATGCCGAGGACGACATCCTCGAGTATCAGGAGGGCATGAAGCACGACCCCTATACCTATCCGGCTTCGGACTGGTATGACCTGTGCTATCAGAACGGCTTCCTGCAGCAGTACGACGCCAGCGTCACGGGCGGTACGGACAAGATCTCCTACACGCTCAACGGCGGTTACATGAACCAGCGCGGTATCATGGTGGCCAACGACGACGCCGAGCGCTTCTCGTGGAACATGAAGGTCAACGCCCAGGTGACCAAACGTCTCAAACTGGGCGTCAGCCTGCTGGGCAACCTGCGCTACAACACCGACCCGATCTACGGCATATCGACGACGGTCAACGTCATCAACCGTGCCCTCCCGATCTTCGGTACGCAGCTTCCCGACGGAAAGTGGCTCTCGACGTGGCTCTCGACGCCGGGCCGCAACAACCCCGAAAACCCCCTCATGGAGCTGCACGAGGGTAATACCCGCCGCCAGTACCATCGCATGCTGGGTCAGGTCAACATCAGTTACGACCTGCCGTGGGGCATCAAGTACAACGCCAACCTGGGATACGTCAAGATCGACCACTATTCGAAGGACTTCAAGCACGCGATGTACACCTACAACCCCAAGACCATGGAGCGCAAGGACTTCAGCGCCTACGTGTCGGCCAAGGACTGGGACAACAACTCGATCAACTACACCTTCTACAACACCCTTTCGTGGGGCAAGAGCTTCGGCGGCAAGCACAATTTCAACATCATGGCCGGTACGGAGTACAAGCGTTACGACAGCAAGAACTTCCAGGCCAAGAAACGCGACTATTTCAACAATCAGCTGACGGCCCTCTCGGTGGGCGCCACGATGGATGGGATCACCGGCGGTTCGTCGCTCGAACTGCTCTTCTCCTACTTCGGCCGCATCACCTACGACTACAAGGAGAAGTATCTGCTCGACGTGACGGCCCGTTACGACGGCTCGTCGAAATTCGCCAGGGGCAACCGCTGGGCCTTCTTCCCGGCCGTGTCGGTCGGCTGGCGCATCGACAAGGAGGGCTTCATGGAGAATGCCCGTGCGATCGACGTGCTGAAGCTCCGCGGATCGGTCGGCGAGATGGGTAACCAGGCCATCGGCAACTACGAGTATCTGATGGCCGTGGTGGCCAGCAGCGCCTACAACTACAGCTTCGGCGACGTGCTCTCGGGCGGTGCCGCGATCAAGGACTTCGTCGACGAGAACATCTCCTGGGAGACCACCCGCACCTACAACCTCGGTCTGGATTTCGAGGCCTTCGACCACCGGCTCCTCTTCAGCGTGGACCTCTACAAGAAGCGCACCGAGGGTATTCTGCGCGACGTGCAGATCCCGGCCCAGATCGGTAACCTCACCGGCCCGAAGCAGAACATCGGCGTGGTGGCCAACGACGGTTTCGAGCTGAACCTGCAGTGGAGAAGCTCGATCAAGGATTTCCACTACAGCATCGGCGGTAACTTCTGCTACAACAAGAACATCGTCGTCGACCTCGACGGTCAGGAGTACATCAAGACCTTCAACATCATCCGCGAGGGCGATCCCATCGACGCCTGGTATCTCTATCAGGCCGACGGATTCTACAACAGCTACGAGGAGATTGCCAATTCGGTGACCGTCGGCAGCGGCGTCAAGCCGGGCTACATCCGCTACAAGGATCTCAACAACAACGGCCAGATCGACGATGGCGACCGTGCCGTGAGCGGCAATCAGACCCCGAGCATCACCTACGCCTTCAACCTCGGACTGGGATGGAAGGGGCTCGAGTTCTCGGCCCGTTTCCAGGGCGTTGCCGATGTCAGCACCTATCTGTCGGGCAACCTGGCCGCCCCGTTCTGGAACGGCGCCGGCGTGCTCAAGGAGTGGGCCACGGATGCCTGGACCCCCGAGAACCCCAATTCGCGGCTGCCGATCCTCCACACGGCAACGGGTGCTCCCGAGATGCACGACTACAAGAACACGCAGTGGCTCTACGATGCCTCCTACCTGCGATGCAAGCAGCTGCAGCTCTCCTACAATCTGCCCAAGCGCTGGATCTCGAAACTCGGTATGAGTTCCTGCCAGATCTTTGTCAACGGCGAGAATCTCTTCACCTTCTCCCCGCTGAAGATGTTCGACCCCGAGATCGACCTCTCGTCGACCAATCTGATGCAATATCCTTCGCTGAAAACGATCAACTTCGGCTTCAACATTACATTCTAACCGTCCAAACTGCTGAAAAAAGATGAAAAAGATAGTGTTCGGACTGATGCTTTGCGGAACTGCGGTACTCGGTTCCTGCAATCTCGATACCGTCCCCACCGACAAATATACGGTCGAGACGTTCTGGCAAACCGAAGAGGGTACCGAGGCCGCCATGACCGGCTGTTACAACGTACTGGTCAGCGACGCGCTGTTCGGGGGTTCGACTCCGCTCATGGAGGATACCGCCACCCCGAATGCCTACAACTACAACAACTCGGGCGGTTACAACGTCATCGCCCTGGGTACGCATACGCCCAACAGCTCGGGCGTGATCCCCAACCGCTGGAAGAAGTGTTACGAGGGAATCGGCCGCTGCAACACCCATCTCAACCGGCTGCCCGGTGCGGTCATTGCCGATGATCGCCGCGTGCAGATGGAGGGTGAGGCCAAGTTCCTGCGGGCGCTCTACTACTACATGCTGGTGACCTACTACAACGGCGTTCCGCTGATTCTCGACGAACCGGTCTATTCGCACGGATCGCTGCCGCGGGCCTCGCGCGAGGAGGTGGTCAATGCGATTCTGAACGACCTGAACGACATCATCGACCGCGAGCTGCTCGACTGGAAATGGGCTGACAAGGAGGATCAGGGTCGTGCCACGCGCGGTGCGGCCATGGCGCTCAAGGCCCGGCTGCTGCTCTTCGAGGCCAGCCCGCTGCTCAATACGGCCAACGACGTGGAGAAGTGGCGCGTGGCGGCCCAGGCGGCTCAGGATCTGATCGACAAGGAGGCGCTGACCGGCTACGACCTCTACGACAACTACCGCAACCTCTTCCTGCCGGCCTACGAGCACAACTGCGAGTGTGTCTTCGACGTGGAGTTCTCGAAGACCAAGAACACGGCCGTCAATACGTTCAACGTCTTCTCGGTGCAGTATCGCAACAACGCGCCGCTGCTCGATCTGGTGCTCGACTACGAGACGACCTCGGGAGGTGCCGCCACCATGGGCAAGTACGACAATCTGGATCCGCGTTTCGCCGCCACGATCTTCTATCCCGGCTCCACGTTCCTGGGCAAGGCGCACTGCTCGGCCTCGGAGATCTGCCAGTTCACGGGTTTTGCCCACAAGAAGCTTACGATCTACGACGAGCAGGCACGGGATTCGGACGATGCGAACGGTGACGTGAACTACATGTTCATCCGCTATGCCGACGTGCTGCTGATGTTTGCCGAGGCGCAGAACGAGGTGGATGCAACGCCTTCGAATGCCGTGTACGACGCCCTGAACCGCGTCCGCGAGCGGGCCGGCATGCCGACCTTCCTCTACGGCTCGAAGACCAAGGACGAGATGCGCGAGATCATCCGTCACGAACGCCGCATCGAGTTCGCCGGCGAGGGTCTCTACTACAACGACATCCGCCGCTGGCGGACCGCCGAGCGGGTGATGAATGCCGTGATCCAGGATTACGCCGGGACCGACATCGCCGTGCGGGCCTTCGACCCCGATCGGGACTACTGGTGGCCGATTCCGGCGGATCAGCTGCTGTTGAACAAGAATCTGGTTCAGAATCCCAATTATTGATCTGTATAAACGGTTGAATAACGAACATGAAACGAATTCTGTGCTTCCTGCTGGGGCTGCTTTTCCTGCAGGGCTGTAACAAGGATGAGGACCCGGTGCCGTATGTGCCCTGGCGTCCCGGCGATCAGACGGAGGAAACCATCGATCTGGAGGATGCCACGCAGGTGATGATCCTTCCCGAACAGGCCAAAAACCGCATCGTGATGGTGGACCAGCCGACCGGCAAGGTGGCCTGGGAGTGGACGGCGGCCGACAGCGGCCTTTCGACCGCGGAACAGGGGTGGTTCGAACTCCCCGACGAGGCCAAACCGGTCTACAACCGCACGTGCCTGCTGGTTACGGCTTCGGGCGGAGGCGTTGCCCTGATCCGCATCGCCGACAAGAAGGTCCTCTTTTACGCCAAGCCGGGCGGCAATCCCCACTCGGCCGAGGTGCTGCCCGACAAGAACATCGTGGTGGCGTCGAGCACCGGCAACAAGCTGAGTGTCTATGTCTACGACGAGTCGAAGGCCTATGTGTCGAAAGCGGCCTTCACCACGACGGTCACGTCGGGTCACAACGCCGTCTGGGACCTCACCCGCAACTGCCTGTGGACGGCGGCGGGCACGCAGCTGCTGAAATTCGAGTACAACGGCAACCGCACCGCGCCGCAGCTCACGCAGATCCGATCCTACGACATGCCCTCGGGCAACAGCGAATCGCACGACCTCTCGCCGATCTACGGTGAGGATGCCCTCTACGTGACGACGAACGAGCATGTCTACCGGTTCGACTGTGCACAGGAGAAGTTCCTCGAGGCGGAGATCTTCCAGCAGAACTCGATCAAGAGCGTCTCGACCGGTCCGGAGGGTTATCCGACGCTGGTCATGCGTCCCACGTCGGGAAGCGGCAACTGGTGGTCGGCCGAGGTGACCGATCTTTCGGGCAACCGGTTGTTCAACCGCATGGGGTATCAGATCTACAAGGCTCGCTGGTATGTCGAGAATCCGTTCAGTTACCCCGCCGTACATACGTTGTAAAACCTGAAAAAACCTAAATGAGATGAAAAACTGGCGAAAATATGTGATGCTGGGGGCCTGCATGGCCTCCGCGACGATGCTGATCTCCTGTACGCAGGCGGTCAAGCGCGATACCGAGGAGCAGATCCAGGAGATGACCGTTCCCAAGAAACCCGGCCCGATCACCAAGGTGCCGGCCACGTTGACCTGCAACGGCGGCGAGGAGTTCACCTTCTCCGTCTCGCAGGTCCAGTGGGCCGAGAGCTACGAGTGGACCATTGCCGAGAAGCAGCAGTCGAAGATCCAGATCATCGAGGGCCAGGGGACCAATGTCATCAAGGTCCGGGTGGTCAACGACGACGTGGTGATCCCGGCCCAGACGGTCTCCGTGGTGGCCAGGAACGAACTGGGGACGAGCGGTGTGCGGGAGTACTTCGCCGCCATCACCGTGGAGGTGCCCATCGAGCTGCCGGGCTATACGGTCAAGAAGTACGGCAAGCGCTGGTGGATGACCGAAAACTGCCACGAGACGGGTGCCGACGGCAATCTGGGCGTGGCTCCCGACCTGACGGCCTACACGGTTGATGGTCTGGATGCTTCCGTTCTGGAGCGGCTCGATGCGGCCAAGGGACGTTTCTACACCTGGTATGAGGCGATGACCGGCATCTCGGGCTGTACGGCCGAGCAGTGCCCCTATGTGCCGAACTACGAAGGAACCGACGATGTGGGCAATCCCTTCCGTCTCGACGGTACGGAGGAGGGCGAATTCGGTGTTCAGCTGCGCGGCTGCTGCCCCGAGGGGTGGCACGTGGCCAACATCAACGACTGGTGGGACATGTTGATGGCCATCAAGAGCGAATACGCCATTCCGGACGATTTCACCCTGGGCGGATATACCTTCACGGGCGGCCATGACGGGAATCCGGCCAATGCCGCGACCAAGGCTTCGTTCAGCAAGTCGGGCTGTACGGTCAAGAACATGGGCAACGTCGGGGCCTGGCTGCGGGGCGGCAATGGCCGCGTTGTCGACGGCGGAGTCTGGCTGCAGTCGAGTCTGACGCTGACCGATGCCGGCGAACCGCTGCTGCAGTTCGTTGACGATGCCGAGCGGATCGGATTCAACTGGTATCCGGTCGGAGCCAAGAAAGCCAACGGTACGTTCAACTCCTCGGCAATGGGCAAGTGGGGCTATCTCTGGTTTATCGGTCAGAATAGTGCGACTACCAGTCGAATGCTGATTATCAGCGCCACGAGTATGAATCTGTCGACGCAGAGTCCGTCGAAGTCGGATGCCTACAACGTCCGCTGTGTGAAGAACTATATCGAATAAGAACAAGAAGATGAAAAAGATGTTGTGGACGGTGGCTCTGCTGCTGGGAACCACCACGCTGTGGGCACAATGCCTCGGCGTGGGCGGTTCGACCAGCAGCATGCGCCCCGAGGCGATGGCGCAGGCGGCCGCGGCCGGCGTCGGGTACGTGGAGATCGGGATCAGCGGCAAGGGTACGCCGGACGAGATCCGCGAAAAGGCGTTGCATGCCAAACAGATGGCCGATCGGGCCGGTTTGAAGGTGTGGTCGTGTCACCTGCCCTTCTCACGCCAGATCGACATTTCGGTGCTCGACGACAGCCTCCGTCGGGCCAACATCGAGTTCCTGACCCGGATGATTGCCATCTGTGGGGAACTCGGACCGCAGCGGCTGGTGCTGCATCCCAGTTCCGAGCCGATTGCCGATGCGGAGCGCGAACAGCGCATCCGCAACAGCATCGCTTCGATCGGGATCCTGCGCCGGGAGGCCCGCCGGATCGGCGCCGTGCTGTGTATCGAGGATCTGCCGCGGACGTGTCTGGGGCGGACCTCCGACGAGCTGCTGCGCATCATTGCGCCGTATCCCGACGTGATGATCTGCTTCGACACGAACCATCTGCTCAAGGAGGATCCGTTGCATTTCATCGAGGCGTGCGGCGACCGCATCGCCACGGTCCACATCTCCGACTACGACGGTGTGGACGAGCGGCACTGGTTCCCGGGCAAGGGCATCCTCGACTGGCCGGCACTGTACGGGGCGCTGATGAAGGTCGGATACAAGGGGGTCTTCATGTATGAACTCAAGAACGGCGAGGGAACGTTCGATGGAATGGTCTCGTTTTATGAGTCGTTGAACGACAGCTCCCGGGCAAAGGAGTGATTCCGTTGCCGATTGGAAAAGAGCGGGCTGCCTCCAAGAGGCTGCCCGCTCTTTTTTCGGGTCGTACAAGGGCGGTTCGCGAGCGAACATCACGGGTCGTTCGTCGGGTCGATTTTACGTGCTGATACCTCCCTGCGCCGGGCAGCGTGGTGAGTGCCGAACTGAAGAGCCAATAGCTGAGGAAATAGGTCGAGAGATTCATCAGAATGGTGGCATTGACGTTGTAAAACCGGATTTCGAAGAAGGAGTGAACCGTGTAATTGGCCACCAGGAGCAGCAGAGCCACGCCCATGATGCGCCGCGGGCGGAGGTAGTTCGCGAAGATGGCCTTGCCGGGAGTCGGGGCCAACAGGAAATAGATGCCGAAGAAGATCATCAACGGCCGGGCGATGCAGAGCGAATATTCGTAAAGCGGATAGTTCATGCGTGTTTGATGCTTGCTTGTGGTCTGCAGGTGATTCCGGCTTCTCCAGTTCTTTGTGGCTTCCCGGTCCCTTCTCTCACGCTCTGAGCCCTTCTGCCGCTCCGGTTCCTTCTCTCTCCGGTTCCTTCTCTCTCCGGTTCCTCTCTTTCTCCGGGCCCTTCGGTCTTTCCAAGCCCCTCTTGCTCTCCTGTTCCTCTTGCCTCTTTGCCTTTTTTCGAACGTCCACACCTTCGGGGCTCACGCTGCCTGCCAAGGCAAAATTACGCAATCATTCAATCGGATGTCTCCACCCCGTGCGAAAAACCTTCCGCACCCGGACAGCCACAAAAAAGGGAGTCTCGACAAAGACTCCCGGGGTGCAATTTGGTGAAAGACTATCGAACTTTTATTGAGGATTTTCAGAAAATTATAAAGTTTGTGCGGCAAATATCCTTATTTAGCTAATTTAATATTCAATGGCATTTTTTATTGCGTAATAATCCCAATAGTATTTACCATCTTGATAATACCACATCGGAATATGAGTACCAATACCTCTAACTGCTTGTGGACATTTGGTTTTATTGACAATTGCTGCGTTGTATAGGACAACTATCTTCAATCTATCATTGACAGCTTTTTCGCATTCATATTCAATATAACTGTGATAATCAATATTCATTCCACGTGCGCAGAATTCGCCCCAATGATTATAACTTCTACAATATTGGCAACTTCCACTTCTAACAGAGATTGTATTTTCTCCTACGATTAGTACAAATGTTTTGGATGCATTTAACCTTAATGATAAAGAACGTTTGATACTGCAATTTAAACTGTCATCACGGGCTTGGGTCATATCATGAGCATCGGGAAAGGATAAACTCCAACGATCACTTTCATTCCATTTTTGAAGTTGCTCAACTGCTTTTTTATCGCCATCCCAATCTGCAGCGATATAAACTTTTGTTCTGTTTGGCATAGTTAAAATATTTTTTTGATAGTATATAAATCAATATTATTCATGGACTTTTCTGTTAGATAAATTGTTATAGGTTGGTATATATGTGCATTAGATGTCTTTAATGTACATAATATGCATTTGAGCAATTGAGTATCTTCTTTTTCTATTGTGTTTTCAAAACGAGTAATTCCTCCTCCCAGTAGAGGAATTGCGACAGGTCGATTAGCGTAGGTCCTACTTATTTCATGCCACATTGTCCGTAGGCATTCTTCATATTCATTATGGGTAAGTTTTGCTTGATTATTTTCAAAACGAGCAAAAGCCAATAAAAGATAATCGTGGTATGGAATAATACTTCCTAGCAGATATGCTTCTCTTCCTCCTTTTTTTCGTTTTTTTAAGATGGCTCCTGTCTGATCTATATGTCGTTTTAAATCTTCTAAATTTGATATATGCTCAGTTATGAGAATACCATTTAATGAGTTGTATGCTATGACAATATCATCAACTTGAGTGTCAAAATATTCATTACAAGGAATGAGCTTCCATGTTTGAGCGCTAAATATATCTCCAACCTTAATATTTACATCTATATTACGAATCTTTAATGATATAGAAATATTTGCTCTCCAGGCTTTTACGATTACCGTAATAATCCACACTAAACCAAATACAACTCCAAGAAATATAGCCTTTTCTCACCAAACCATATTGGGATATAAATCATTTAGCCCTAAATTAGAGATAGCTAATATAGTTTCTATTGAAGCTATTATTCCGACAGAAATTGTAAAACCATCATTCCAGATTGCTTTACTTCTAATTTTAGAAAATTTTGGGAATCTCATATTACTAATAATAGGTAGTAATGTTTTCTATAAAAGTAGGTGTTTTTTGCCACCTTTGCAATAGAGGATAAATAAATTTATAGATTAAGTATATCCCTTACTTCAACTTGTATATCAATCTCTTTCTCTATAAGCGCCCTCTTATTAATAGCTGGCAGAGGTAGGTGTGTTAAGAGTGGAGCTGTTTGTTGAATATCGCAGCCTACGCTCTTTGAGAAAATATTTTTCTACTACTCTTGACTTTTCTACTTTTCCTGCTATTTATTTATAAAAGAGAAAATTATGGAAAACAAGAAAAGAATTTTCAGAGAACTGAGTGATGAAACTAAGGCTAAAATCAGCCAATCATCTAAA
>NZ_NFIA01000013.1:0-84402 GCF_002159375.1 Alistipes sp. An54 | reverse complement strand
GATCCGCAATACTGCCCCTGTCTGCGTGCGCATCTCTATGCTCATCGGCATGGACTCGTATCCCGACTTCCTGCCTTTGCCTGCTTTCCTGTTTGTCAGCACAGGTTCCGGAAAACTGTCATTCCCACGCACCAGCTGAAGAAACTCTCCGGATTCCCGTTCACTGGCTTGAGCCTCGGCATATCTGCGTTTGCTTTCATAAAACCTCCTCTCGGGTATCCCGATTTCTTTCAGTCGGCTCTTGTAGGAGGCTCCATGCTCCTTGCAGTATTGAACTATCTCTGTGATTTCTTCTCGTGTAAGCATCTTTCCTTTTTGGCGCAAAGATACCTCGCGTGGAATAAATTCGCTACACGCACTTCACCGGTTGCTTACTAAAGAGCAGACATAGAGTAAAATATCAACTATTTTCTCATCATTTTCAAAAAAATAGAGAAACCAGGGTTTATGTACTGATTTCTCTAACTTAAAACAAGATATAGAGTTCGCTGTTTATCAAACACAAAGAGCTATCATACAAGACATTACAAAATTACCACACAAAAGAATACTCTATACTTTCCCTAAAATAAAGATTTACCGTTTTGGTCGGGTACGATTCATCTTCTTTAACAATGAATCAATCAGAGAATCTAGATATGGGGTGGGATTATTGCGAAGACTCATATCATAGAATGTCCGTGAAAAATTAGTATTGAATTCGATATTGAAGACTTTCTGATCTGAAGAAATGTCGCAAGTCGAGTCAACGAAATTGGGCCAAAGGAGCCCTTCGCATGCAACGCAAAGATTAATTCACAAAGATCTGTTTTACTATCCATCCAAATAAGACGTGTATCAGACTGCGCTACGAAGAAATTTGAATCGATCGCCAATAATTCATTGAGTAAATATTGGCTTAACATGTCACCGGCAAGTATTTTGGCAACACGAAAATCTCCAAACGTCGAAAACTTGGGATCCCGTTCAAAATAAAAACTATCGGTATATTGTCCGATATCATGTGAGACATTTCGCAGAAAATACACTCGGTCAAGATGGGAAGCACCACTACGGTAGTAGCGATAAAAATCCAATCGTTTGTAGTTGTAATCCTGAATATGGTCCAACTCCCTGTTCAAATAGGCTTTAATAGAATCAGGGCCAGACACCGGACGGTTCATCTCGATGTTATAGATCTTTCGATAATAGATCAGTTTGCAAAAGATTTGTGGTTTAATCTCCTTGAAAAATTCTATTTCATCAGCTTCTGAATGAAATTCATAAGTCGAAATAAATAGTTTCAACTTATCGAACACCTTCTCCAATAACAATGATATGGACAGAGCACTTGACTGAATAAGCCCTTCTGACATTTCAATATCCCGGATATTACGGTCAACGTAAAGCCACATTATATAGCTTCTCCAAGGCTGTCCATGCACGTCCCCGGAGAACGGATCTTCGGGGACGTGCCTTCAGGGACAAATTATTCGGCAAAAGCATGTCGGAAACCTTTAACTCGATTCCAGGCTCCACGCGTGAAATCAGGGACCTCAACCGGTGCAGAACCGTTCTCTATCGACAAGGCCGACAGCGGTGCCAGGCAACACCATTCAGCAAGATCATAAACATCCATATCAAGAGGAAGTCCGTTGCGCAAGCAATACACCAAGCGATAGTCCATAATAAAATCCATGCCGCCATGACCGCCTACCGCACGAGCCATATCTCCTACCTCTCGAATGATGGGATGCATATATTTTTCTACCAATACGTCCTGTTGTTCTGGAGACAAGAAACCATGTGCAGAAAGATTCTCATGATCTGGCATCTCGTCAGAGGATAGTTGATCTGCTTCCAAGGCATAGCCCTCAACAGGATACTTGTTAGCAAATCCTTTCGTTCCGGTAAGCTGATACATTCGCGAATAGGGCCGCGGTGTAACCACATCATGTTGGATATGTATCGTTTTACCTTTCTGCGTACGAATCATGGTCATCGTATGATCTCCATTTGCAAAAGATTCAGGAGCTTGTCCCGTCGTCTCCTCGATATAGGCAGGGCCGTTTACCGCTTTTGTATCCATCGATACAAGTGTGGTCATACGATCCCCTCGGTGCATATCAAGCAATTGACAGGCAGGACCCATGCCATGTGTAGCATAGACATCTCCCCGGTGTTCTTGATTATATTCCAAACGCCAGTTATTCCAATAATAAGGCCAAAATTCTTTCAAATTGTGGATATAACTTCCCTCAACGTGAAGGATCTCCCCGAAAACGCCCTGCTGAGCCATATGGAGCGTGTTCATCTCAAAAAAGTCATAAACACAGTTTTCAAGTTGCATACAATGTTTACGCGTGCGTTCCGAGGTATTGATTAGCGCCCAGATCTCATCGAGGGTCATGGCCGACGGCACTTCAATAGCGACGTGCTTGCCTTGCTCCATGGCATAAACGCCCATTATGGCATGATGTTTCCAATCGGTGGCAATGTAAACCAAATCTATATCGTTACGCTGACAAAGCTCCTGCCACGCCTCTTCCGAGCCTGAATACTCGGCTGCTGCCGGCAGCCCTGCCTTTTCAAGCATCTTTTGGCACTTGGCGACATTGCCGGGAAGAAGGTCACACAATGCCACAATCTTCGTACCTGGAATATGTATGAAACGCTCCACAGCACCAGGTCCGCGCATACCGAGACCGATGAAGCCGACTCGAACGGTATCAATCGCTGGAGCAGCATAGGCAACCATGTCAGTCTGCCCGGCGGGACGTTCCGGCACTACGGTCTGAATAGCTCGCGATGAGACGCAATCATCACTGCATCCGACACTTAATAACGCTGCAAAAACAGCGATACTGAAAATTTTCTTCATAATAGATTGGTGTATTTAGTAGTTAGTATGATTTGTCGTGCGCCTTGCACAACATAAAGTCTATGCATCGTAGTAAAAGGCGACTGTCCCTCGAATATCCGCAGACGAAACGCCTACATGAGCCGTGAAGCGACCGGGCTCAACGACCCACGCATGCTTCTCATCATCATAATATTTCAGATCATCAGGAGTTATAATGAAGTTTACCGTCCGTTCCTCTCCGGGGTTCAGAGTCACTTTCTCAAACCCCTTCAGCTCCTTGACCGGACGTGGCAACGAACTCTTCTCGTCACCAATGTAGAGTTGCACCACCTCCGATCCCGATCGCTCTCCCGTATTGGTCAACCTTGCCGTCAGATGCAGGCTGCCACTCTTCGTGAGTCGATCACGATCCATCCGTACATCTGAAATCTCAAAGGTCGTATAACTCAATCCGTGGCCAAATGCAAACAACGGGGCAACGCCCTGTTTTTCATGCCATCGATAACCCACAAAAAGGCCCTCGGCATAGCGGTTGACACCGGGCCCCGGCATATAAGAATTCGTCGCGTGCGCTCCGTTATCCTCCAGATGAACCGGAAACGTAAACGGAAGTTTACCCGAAGGATTGACCTTGCCAAACAGTACGTCTGAAAGAGCATATCCTGCCTCTGAGCCTAAATACCATCCCTGCACAACTGCCGGAACCTCTGCTATCCAGGGCATGGACACAGCATTACCCGAAATGTTCACAACCACCAGGTTACGATTCACCTGCGCCAGTTCTCGGATCAATCGATCCTGATCATAGGGAAGTGATAATGAAAGGCGGTCAGAATCCTCGCAATCCTGATGACTGTTTTTATTCAATCCGCCAAAAAAGAGAACTACATCCGCCGTTCTTGCCGCTGTAAGGGCATCAACCAACAGTTCATCAGCCGTCCGGCTCTCGGAAAGGTCATAACCCGCAACAACGCCATCGCTCATTGGCGACAGACCGCCAATATACCCACGTTCATATATCACATCGACCCGGTCTCCAACAGCTTTGACGATCCCTTCAAGCGGAGAACACTCATAGCGTGCCTTCAACGATGAACTGCCGCCACCCACGGTCATCATTTTCACGGCATTTTCTCCGATCACTGCAATCTTTTTCACGCCGGATGGATTGATCGGAAGGATCTCGCCTTCGTTTTTCAGCAAGACAATACCTTCGCACGCGATTTGTCGCGCTGCCATGAGGTGCTCGGGAGAATTCAATGACCCAAACGGCTTGCGCGTATTCATTGCCGTGCGGAAATTCAGTCGCAACACTCGGCGAACTTTATCATCCAGATCCGACTCCGAGACAACACCGCGACGAAGCAGATCCAAATACGGGAATGCAAGGTGATAGCTGTCATAGGCATTTTTCGCACCGGACGACAGTCCATTGGTCCAGGTACCAAACTCAAGATCCAAACCATTGGCAATGGCTTGCTCGGTATTGTGAGTACCTCCCCAATCTGATATCACAGCTCCGTCAAAACCCCACTCCCCCTTTAAAATATCGCAAAGCAGGCGGCGATTATGACAGCCGTGTTCTCCTCGATAGAGATTATAGGAACCCATGACAGACCAGGCGCCACCTTCCTGCACCGCAGCGCGAAACGCAGGAAGATAGATTTCATAAAGTGCTCTGTCATCCACATCCACATCCGTTGTATGGCGTGACGATTCTTGATTATTCAGCGCAAAGTGTTTGACACACGCCGCAACTCCATTCTTCTGCACTTCCTGGACATAGGGTACTACCATCCGCGAGGCCAGGTATGGATCTTCTCCCATATATTCGAAGTTACGCCCATTCAGTGGTGTACGATAGATATTTACACCCGGGCCCAACAAAACGTCCTTATCCCGATAACGAGCCTCTTCCCCGATCGAACGGCCATAGAGTGCAGACATTGCCGGATTCCACGTTGCGGTCAAACATGTCAATGCCGGAAATGCCGTACAAGAATCATTCGTCCAACCGGCCTGTCGCCATTCGTCCCAGGCGCCCTCAGCACGAATACCGTGTGGGCCATCGGTACACCACAACTCCGGGATTCCCAACCGCGGCACTCCGCGTGACGAAAATTTCGACTGTGCATGCAATACTGCTATCTTTTCCTCAAGCGTCATTCGCTTCATGGCATCCTCGATCCGCTCTTCCAACGATACGGATTCATCCAGATAAGGAGGTAACTGACGATCGCCGGCCGATGTCCCGCATGCAATCGGCAAGAGACTCCATATCCCCATGGCACAGAGGAGAAGTACCCAAATACATTTCTTCATAAAAAACATCTGATAAGGATTAGTTCACAATCAAAACATGCAATTGCAAATTCACATTTCCTTTCGCAAATGAGCCGTAAAACAACCGGTTAGACTATCACGGAACAGGACTGATACAATAGGAGCCTGAAGATATCAACAAGACAAATATGTTCCCGGTTGCGTTGCGGTTTGTTATCTGCGAATAGTCACTCCCGGCCAATCATCACTGCGAAACGGTGCTGCGGGCAGACCTTCTGTATTGAAGAGATTCGCTTCTGGATCATCGCTCCATGCATAACGTACAGCAATCGGTTTGTCAACTTCATCGCTGCAAACAGCCACCTTCCCGTCCTCGGTTATCCACGCTTTCGCCCAATGAAATACCCGATCGGAGCCCGCAACAGCAAACCCTTCTATGTACCCATATTTATTGTGCACGGCCAGTTCCGAACCATACGTATCAAAGGTCACAATGATCTTATTCCCTTCAACAACGGAGGATGCATACGTAGGGCCAGTCCAAACAAGATCCGTACGACCGTACTCCTTCGCCAGTACATTTAGTGCAAGACGGTGTCCCACATCCTGCTTGTTACGAGGATGGATATCGCCAGGATCTCCTATGTCTATGATGACAGCCTGCCCGGTTCGAGGCAGGTCAAGTGCCATTGACTGAGCTTCGCGCAACTCTGCCCACGCACTTTCTCGTGGAATCTGGGCTTCGGCCATGTAATTGGCCAATTGAACCCAATAAAAAGGATAGTCATAACCCCATTTATCCCGCCAATCAGCTATCATATTGGGGAAAAGCGTACGATAAGCGTAGGCATCTCCTGCATTATTCTCACCCTGATACCAGATAACCCCTTTTATTGCAAATCGCACGATCGGATGAATCATGGCATTATATAGTAACGAGTTAAGCATATTGGGACCGTATTGAACAATGCCATACTCACTCGTCACCACAGACGGCTTATAACTCCACTCTCCGGCCAAAGAATATGATTTACCTTCCACGTTAAGCCATATGTCCTGAGGCAGTCCAAACAGACCTCCGCCGCCGCCAGTGTCTGTTACACGGACAGTCAAGGTGTTGACTCCTTTGCGCAGAATATTTTCACCGACAGAATATCGGCGCGGGATATTATAACCCACCGTTCTGCCAATCTCCTCGCCATTGATCCACGTGATGTCGTTATCATCGATGGGGCCTAATGCCAATATCGCAGCTTTACCATCGGCTTCCTCCGGTAATACAAATTCACGTCTGAACCAAACATGGCCATCCTCTCTGGCAAGTGGCGTCAGACTCCACTCCTTCGGAATATACATTGGCTTCCACGTTGACAGATCTCCAGGATTCTCATACCAATGTTCAGTCAAGGCCGGATCTGAAGCAAAATCCGCATCATACTGTTTTTTCATAGCGACACGCTCAGGACTCGTCATCTGCGCCAACTCAATTGCAGCATTCCCATAATCACGACGAACAGACTCGGGCAGTGCCGCATATGAATCCGCACTGGTCCATGTTTCGATATCAGTGCCTCCCCATGATGAGTTGATGATTCCAATAGGAACTTTCAATTCATTCCACAGTTCTCGCGCAAAAAAATAACCAACAGCCGTAAAATCTCCTGCCGTATCGGACGAACACACCTCCCATGATCCAAAACAATCATCCAGCAAAGCCGGCGACATACTCTTTTGCACCGTAAAGCACCGGATCATCGGATAATCAGCCCTTGCGATCTCGTCTGCAGCATTATTCGCCTCTTTCACTCGGAACTCCATATTCGACTGACCGCTGCACAGCCACACCTCTCCGACCAGAACATCATCGATATCCACACGGTTCTTTCGCCCTGAAATAATCATCTTATAGGGGCCTCCCGCATGCATGGGATTCAGTTTTACACTCCATTTACCGGCCTTATCGGCGCGTGTCTTAACGGTTTGACCATTAAAGGAAAGAGTGACAGGCTCATTGCTGTCGGCCGTCCCCCACACTTGAACAATCGCATCGCGCTGCAACACCATGGCGTTGCCAAAAACAGGTGCAGGTTTGACATCGGCGAAAGCTACGGTCGAGACACCGATCAACATGATTGCCGATAAGATAAAGTTTTTCGTTTTCATAAAATGATATATGATTACAGACAAACAACTATGTTCTTTTCATTCTTAACCCATCGCAAAACGAAGCTCGGAATGCTATAAATCTTTCGACATTCTTAATCAATGACATCCAAAACCTGAATATACCGATCCTCATTCACACAAGGTCTCCAGACCGGCACCCCGTCACCATTAGGATCTCCACTTTTCGCAAAATTGGTCCAGTAGGTAACCATACGTTCGCTCAAATCATAGTCAGCCTTTGTAAATCTTCTTTTGCTTCGTCCAAGCGTACCGAACACATACCATAATTCAGCAGAATGGAACGCTCCGGTTCGGTCGTCTCCATCCATTCTCAACTCGTTCGGATATGGCGGGAGTTCCCGCGTGAAAGCGTACACATAGGCCGGCGCACGTCCCTGTTTCTCCAGAAGCAGGCTCCACTCTAAGGCGGCCCTTTTCATGATCTCGGGAGACATGTCATCCTGATTATACCCTATCATATACGGGATATCCAGCTGTTGGCCCGACAACGCAGTTTCGTTGAGGGTCCGGAGCAACAATTCGCCGTCGACCGTCAACCATGAAGAATGTTGGTAACTACCCTTGCTTGCCACATACGCCGACACAATCCGGCCAAACTGTTCCGGTGGACAGGACCTCATTGCTTCGAGCGTCGTAATGCCCGCCAAATCCCACATCTCCTTATTGATCTCTTCAAGTTTCGCTCGTGGCATCGGTGCAAGAGGCCCATTTAAACCTCCTCCGCTTTGAATAATAGCCTTGCTAATCAGACCTTCGGTCAAAGGAGAGGAGGCCAGTGCCTGCACGCTACACGCTCCGGCACTCTGACCGAAAACCGTAATATTATCCGGGTCTCCACCAAACTCCCGAATGTTTCTCCGCACCCACTTCAATGCCGCCAACTGATCGAAAAGACCGTAATTTCCCGACCCGTTCCCCACATTCTCAGCAGTAAGCAACGGATGAGCCATAAACCCGCATAACCCCAATCGGTAATTAATAGTGACAAGTATTACGCCTTTCCGTGCAAAGGCTTCTCCATCGAACTCTTTTTCATGACCAAAACCTCCCGAGAATGCTCCGCCGTGGATCCAAAACATCACCGGAAGTTTTGCCGATGGACGGCCTGCCGCTGGCGTCCATATATTCAGATAAAGACAATCTTCACTGCGTTGCGGATCGCCATCACTAAAAAATTCCCTGAAATAAAACGAACGTTTATCTTGGTCTCCCTGCAGAGAAGCCGGACCAAATTCATTGCAGGGACGAACGCCATCCCATGGCTCAACAGGCTGAGGTTTCTTCCATCTCAACGCCCCAACCGGAGGCGCTGCATAAGGAATACCCTTGTAGACAATTGTGTAACCGTCATCTGCGGATTCTCCTATTATTCTGCCACTCTCTATCTCCAAAACCGGAGAGTCTGCAATGGCAGACACAAAAGTGGCGCATGCGAGAACAGATAAAATTGTTCCTTTCATGGTTGATTATTGGGTTTAGTAGTTCGTCGCACTCTTGTTGCGCTTATATACGGGCAAAAACAAGGACCGCAGCACAAATACAACCGATAAGTTTCGTTTCAAAAATGGCTGAAACGAAATGTCAGTTTCTATTAAAGAGTAGCGTAACGCGAATTATACGCAAACCCGGGGAATTATTTTTTCGAAGGCGTCCGTCCTGAAGAGAAATAATCGCGCAATATAGCGGTTAGTTTTCGCTTGGCAATAGTCATTTGACTGTTGATCGTCCGTTCCGAAATTCCAAGCAGATCCGCAACTTCCCGGTAGCTTTTGCGTTCTTCCTTAATCAGGTAATAGATCATGCGGCACCTTTCTGGCAATTGCCCAAATGCTTTTTCAACCAGAGACTCAAGTTCTTCATGCAATACCTTGTCCTCGGGATCATCTCCTTCTGCAGCAATATGCAAGGTGAACAATTCTATTGGCTCCTGCCGAATACAGGACTTTTTCCGCAGCATGGACAATGCCTGATTGCGGATCGAAACATAGAGATAAGAATCAATCGATTTTACTTTGCAAAGGCTTTCACGGTTTTTCCAGAAACTCAAAAATACTTCAGCCACGACCTCCTTTGAGAGTTCTTCCGAATGAGTGAAATATAGGGCAAACGAATAACTCTTCGCAAAGTATTCTTTATATAACTTCTCGAATGCCAGATGGTTTCCCTCTGATATGGCTTTTAATAGCAATTGATCTTCCGGAGCCATAAAAAACGATTTTCACGGTAAAAGTATAAAATATGCGCTTCCAAACAAAACAAGAGATGAATTCCGTAAAAAAACTGACGGCCTTTGCGTATTTTTCCCGGCGCTTCACTCTTTATAAAAAAAAGGGAATATGAATAATCGGAAAATGGATGAAAAGATTCTGAAATCACAGAACAAAAAAGTCAACGATCATACCGTTGACGACGCACATAACGATGACTTTACCACACAAGAGGCTGAGCGAATCATCCGGCGAACAACGATCGAATTCGGACCCAAAGACCAAGACCAACTGTCGCGGATACAAGAAGAAACATGGGCGGAGATTAGAACTCGCCTTTCCGATCAGGGCCGCACGGTTAGCTTGCGTCGCCGAATCGTACGTACGACTGCGGCAGCAGCGGCAATACTGGCTGCTGGAATAATGACTCTATTGCTGCTCGAAAGGCCCGTAGAGATGATTGTTGTGGAGAACATGGACTCCGGAATTCGCGAACTCATGTTGGAAGACAGTACGCACGTTTGGTTGAGAAATGGTGCGAAATTATCCTACCCCAAAAAGTTTGCGAAGAACGAACGTCCCGTAACACTCACTGGCGAAGCTTTTTTCGATGTGGCAAGAGATACTTCACGCCCCTTTACGGTCAACACCAGCGCTGTGGAGATCAAGGTTCTGGGCACCCGCTTCAATGTTCAAACAGAACAAAATGGCAATATTACTGAAGTGGCGCTGGAAAGCGGTTCCGTAGCTCTACATATGCCTGGAGCGGATGTCGCGGACGTGAAAATAAAACCGGGCGAATTGGCTGTGGCCAATCAGCATGACCTGTCTATTTCTGTCTCGGAAGCCGATCCATACCTGTCATCCGCCTGGAAGGAAAAGGTTCTCATCTTCCGAGCCCGACCGTTGGACTACATCCTACAAACTCTCGCAAATGCTTATGGAATAGAGATCCGGCTCGGAAATGAGAATTTGGGAAAAACAAGCTATACCGGCAAATTCAAACGTTCGCTACCGCTGGAAGAGGTCCTGACTATCATTGGAATGAGTATACCCATCGAATATGAATTCAACGCGGATGGCTCGATAGACATCAGATAATGTCAATCGCAGCCCCTGCGGAAAAAGAAAAACTACTGACCCTAAACCCTAACGCTTAAAACGGTATCTGACATGAATACATCCTGATTCTTCATAAAGAAGTTCGGGAGATGCTGCAACATCCCCCGATTCGCAGACTAATCGTACACATCTGACATGAATACTAACTAATCCAACACCACAAAGGTATGAAAAAACATTCGATAATAAGGAGTTCCACTCCCCTTTATTATCTGAAAAAGTTTCTGCTACCCATGAAACTGACTTCCATTCTGTTGCTCACTACCATCTTGCAGGCACCTGCAAAAACCTCATCCTCGACAACGTTCAGCATCCATCATGCCGACATCTCGCTGGGACAGTTTTTTGAAGAAGTAGAACATAGCAGCGATTATACATTCCATTACAGAGCAAACGAAATTGACACAAACGAACGAGTGTCCGTAGATGTAACGGACGCTTCCATCCAAGACCTGCTCGACGAAGCTTTCGCTGAAACAGGAATCTCCTACTCAATCCGCAACTCCAGCATTATCCTCTCCCGGAAAAGTGCTCCGGCTCGCAATGAAGCTGTTCCCTCCCGCATAACCATCACGGGTACGGTGCGCGACACCGAGGGTGAGCGATTGGCCGGTGTGACTGTCATGGTCAAGGGTACGACTGACGGAACGATCACCGACCAGTGGGGCGAATACGAAATCCGCGTATCGGGAGAGGGCGCCCAACTCCAGTTCTCGTTCCTCGGATTCGATCAGCAGACTGTAACCGTTGGCCGCAAGACCGAGATCAACGTAACGATGAAACAAGGCTCGCAGATAGTCGATGACGTAGTGGTGGTGGGTTACGGCACACAAAAGAAGGCAAGCGTTGTCGGATCGGTACAGAGCATCGACATCGACAACCTGCGCGTCCCCAGTTCGAACCTCTCCACAGCCTTTGCAGGCCAACTGGCCGGTGTGATTGCCGTTCAGCGTTCCGGTGAGCCGGGAGCCGACGGCGCCGACTTCTGGATCCGGGGTATTTCGACATTCAGCGGCATGACTTCACCGTTGATCGTCATCGACGGCGTGAAGGCTTCGAGCGGCGATCTGAACGCACTAGACCCGGAAATGATCGAAAGTTTCTCGATCCTCAAGGATGCAACGGCCACGGCTCTCTACGGTTCGCGCGGTGCCAACGGTGTGATGATCGTAACAACCAAGTCGGGACGTGATCTTGACAAACCGCACATCAACGTCCGCGTCGAAGGCTCATACACCATGCCAACAAAGGTTCCTTCATTCGTGGACGGCCCGCGTTTCATGGAGATGTACAACGAAGCACTCTATTCCCGATCGGGGGGGGGGTACACCCGTCGGGCTCTATTCTCAGGAGAGGATCGACGCAACGCGCCTCGGACTCGACCCATACGTCTTTCCAAACGTCGATTGGTACAACGAAATGTTCCGCAAAGGCTCAATGAGCCAGAACGCCAACATCTCGATCCGAGGAGGAGGCCGCAAGATGGACTATTTCAGCAGCGTGTCGTTCCATAACGACAACGGTATGCTGAGAAACTCCGACGTTTTCTCCTACAAAAATGACCTGAGGGTGCAGCGTTATGTACTACAGAACAATATCAACGTCTATGTAACTCCCACGACGCGTCTTACGGCAAAAGTCAACGCACAGCTGCGTGACTACCACGGATCCCACATGTCGGCGCAGAATATCTTCGGAATGGTGATGGATGCCAACCCCGTAGATTTTCCCATCATGTTCCCCGGACAGCCCGACGAGTATGACTATGTACTCTGGGGTGGCAAAACCGGTGGAAACTACGGTTCGCATCGCAACCCATACGCCGAAATGGTGCGTGGTTATCAAGACAATTTCCAGAGCACGGTACTTGGCAACATCGAACTGCATCAGGATTTCAGCTTCCTGACCGAAGGCCTGACAGCCAGCGCCATGTTCTCGTTCAAGAATTGGAGTTCCACTACCACCACGCGCGTAGGCGGATATAACCAGTTCCAGGTGGACAACTACACGTGGAATGGCGATCATACGGGCATTTCAGGATATGATCTCGTGATGTCGAAAACCGAGCAGGATCCAACGCTGACCTTTGGCTCGGCATCGACTGGAGACCGCCAAATCTACATCCAGGCGATGATCAACTACGACCGCACCTTCGGTGAAAAACACAACGTGACGGGAATGGTCGTCTACAATCAGGAAGAGTACAGCACGAACCAGCCCACCGACTTCATCAGTTCTCTTCCCCAGCGCAAGCAGGGTATCGCGGGGCGTCTGACTTATGCCTATGACCACAAGTATCTGTTCGAGGCCAACTTCGGATATAACGGCTCGGAGAACTTCGCCAAGGGACACCGTTTCGGATTCTTCCCTTCTGTGGGTCTGGGTTACGTGATCAGCCGTGAGAGCTTCTTCCAGCCGATCATCGACGTGGTCAGCAATCTGAAACTACGCGCATCGTGGGGTCTGGTCGGTAATGACCAGGTAGGCGCAGGCCAGCGATTTGTTTACCTGTCGAACGTCGTGTTGCAGGATTCCAGCCTGAGCTATACGACCGGACGAGACCAGAATTATGACCGCCAAGGCCCAAACTACAAGCGCTTCGCGAACCCAAATATCCAGTGGGAGGTAGGTGAAAAGTGGAATGCCGGTATCGACCTGGGACTCTTCAAGGGAAGCCTGAATATCTCGGCCGACTTCTTCAAAGAGAAGCGCCGCAACATCTTCCTCGAACGGCAAAACATTCCCGATGTGCTCGGATTCAACCCGACAAGCCAGTGGATAAACATGAAGACCGTGGTCTACGGAAACCTGGGCGTCGTCGACAACCGAGGCTTTGACCTCTCGGCCGACTACTCCAAGGTATTCTCGAAAGACTTCTCCATTACGTTCAAGGGGACCTTCACCTTCGCCAGAAACAAGGTGCTTGAATACGATGAGCCCGACTACCAACGCTATCCCAACCTCTCGATCGTCGGACACCCTATCGGTGCCTATTCGGTCTATGTCGCCGACCGTCTCTTCATCGACCAAGCCGAAATCGACGCCAGCCCCGCGCAAACGGCATTGGGAGGACTGGAAGTACGCCCGGGAGACATCAAGTACAAGGACATTGCCGACGTAAACGGCGAAACCGACGGTATCATCAACGCCAGCGACCGCGTCTACTCGAAATATTCGAGTACTCCGGAAATTGTCTACGGCTTCGGACCGACCATACGTTACAAAAAATGGGACTTCTCGTTCTTCTTCCAGGGCGCGGCTCACGTACAGCTGCTAATGTCGGGCATCCATCCCTTCGGAACCGACATCTCTCGCAACGTACTGGACTACATTGCCGACGACTACTGGAGCGAGAGCAATCCGAACATTTGGGCCAAATATCCACGCCTGAGCAAGGAAGACAACCCCAACAACACGGTCGCATCTACCTACTGGCTTCGTAACGGATCCTTCCTGAAACTTAAGAACGTAGAGGTGGGATTCACCCACAAGATGATGCGCATCTATCTGAGAGCCACAAATCTGTTCACAATTTCCGAATTCAAGTATTGGGATCCGGAAGTAGGTAGTGGAAACGGTCTCGGTTATCCGACACAACGGGTTATCAATCTCGGAATCCAATTCAGTTTCAACAAGTAAATTCTGTGAGAAATGAAACGAAAAATAACGATACTCACACTCCTGACAATCGTCTTTTGCTGCTATTCGTGTAACTATCTGGACATCGTTCCGGACGAATTACCTACCGAAGAAGACGCTTTCAATGATCGCTATGCAGCTGAACGATACCTTTATTCCTGCTATTCACACCTGCCCAACCAACGTAATGGCGGCGTTTGGCTCATGTCAACCACCGAGGTTGCATCCAGTCTCGAACAGTCTTTCCTGCAGGGCAGATATTCTGCCACCGCTCCGGGCTACTACACGTATTGGAGTATCTGCTACGGCGCCATACGTCGTTGCTATCTGCTCATTGACAATATCGACTCCGTGCCGAGACTCGATGAAGAGACCAAAGAGAACTACAAGGCCGAAGCCCGTTTTCTGATCGCTTACTACCATTTCCTCCTGTTGCGTGCATACGGCCCCATTCCCATCGTGGAAAAAGCCTATGATCTCGACACGGAAATTGCAGAGTTCCCGCCGCGGTCCAATTTCGACAAATGTGTGCAATGGATCTCTGATTTGTACGATTACGCCTACAATGGCCTGCTCGAACAGCAACCCACAAACTATTACGGTCGTGCAACCCGTCCGGCAGCCAAGACCCTCAAGGCCCTACTGTGGCTCTACGCAGCATCACCGCTCTTCAACGGCAACACGGAGTTCTACAGCGATTCGCTAATCGATCCCGAAACAGGAGAACACCTGATGCCACAGAATTACGACGCAAACAAATGGAAGAAAGCTCTGCAATATGCACTTGAAGCGGAAACCTCGTGTAACAAGAACGGTATCAAACCCTACGACGGAAACCCTGACGATCCTGATACCGGAGAGATGCCGTACCCATCGAATATTTTCGAATGGCGTGCACGCATGACCTATATTGACCGTAATACCAACGAGTTGATCTGGGCTGACACGCGCCGCGAAAGCACCTATGACCTCCAGAATAATGCCACGCCCTACGATAACACGGGACATTCGTGGAGTAATATTGCTCCGACATTGGAGACTGTCAAACGGTTCTACACCGAAAACGGTCTGCCCATCGACGTGGATCCGGCCTACTATTCCCAGGCAGAATGGATGCAAACCGATTCGTACGAGGGAGAGTTAACCGCCAAACTGCATCTGAAGCGTGAACCGCGATTCTATGCGTGGATCTCGTTCCACAATGGTTGGTACGAAATGCAAAAGGGGGATGCAAAGCGTATACGCACATCTTACCGCAAAAACGATACCTATGGAATCGGTTCGCGAGACCGGGATTACAGCATGACGGGGTATCTGATGAAGAAAAGCGTCAGCCCATCATACAACACTATGGCCGGCCTTACACAGTTCCCCTTCCCGATTATTCGGTTGAGTGAACTCTATCTGATCATTGCCGAGGCTGCTGCCGAAGCGGGAGAGCTCGAAACTGCAAAAAACTATCTGAATAAAGTACGCACCAAAGCCGGCATCCCTACGGTCGAGGAATCGTGGAAAAAGGTACCAGGGGTGACTCTTGATCAGAATAAATTGATAGAGATCATCCGACAAGAACGACTCATCGAACTCTTCATGGAAGGGAATCTCTTATGGGACGTTAAACGCTGGAAAGTAGCCGAACAATATGTCAAGACGCCCACAGGATTGAACATCATGGGGGCTACCGATGAGGAATTTTTCCAAGAAACGCCCGTTTCGCTCTGCAACTGGTCCTTCAACAGCCCGACCAACTACCTGCTTCCCATTCCGGAGAAAGACGTGAATGTAGTGCGCCGATTGGTACAGAACCCAGGTTATTAGACCTTCAGGTTATGCTCGTCAAACCATTAAATGAAAAAAAATGAAAAAAATATCAGAATTGCTACTTCTGTCAATTGCAGCATTATTGGCCACAAGCTGCAATGATGACAGCGGAGCTGTCACTCCGGCAATGATCTCGAACTTGCAGGCAGAGCCGCAAGAAGGGGCCATTCTCCTTACGTGGGACAACCCCACCGAAGGAGACTATCTCTATGCTCAGGTTCAATATGTAGATCCGTTGACAAATGAACTCAAAAAAGTAAATGTCAGCCATTTTGCGGACGAATATCTCCTCTCTGGACTTTATCAGAAGAACGGTGCATATACTTTCAAAGTCTATTCCGTGAGTTCGACCGGAACCGTCAGCTCGACCTGGGAGGAGGTGAGCGCCACCGCGCTCCGCGTGCCTCCTACCGTCACAGCCGGCCCCCCAGAACCTATCCAACTGTCAGTAGATATGCTTTCATCCGACTTCACGGAACCGCAGGAAGGTAGTTTGGCAAATCTGATTGACGGCAATCCAGCCACATACTGGGCTTGCTTATGGAGTAGTACCTCTGACTCTTATCCACAGTGGATTCAGATTGACCTTAAGGAACCGGTGCAAGGCGTGAAAATCAAGACAACAAACCGGGCCACCACTGGATACACTCCGAGCGTGGTCGACATTCAGGGGAGCAACGATGGTGTGGATTGGACAACATTGGGCTCCATTGCCGCCGGCACGATCCCGGACGTATCAAATGGGGTTTATGAGACTCCCGTGATGTCCCTATACCCCGAAACAGGAGCTACTTTCACCAAGATTCGATACACCGTGAACAAAGTTGTCCTGCAGGATACATGGCCTCTCTGGTGTATGGCGGAAATCGAGCTCTCCAAAGTCTCTTTTGAGGTCATCGACCCGGAGGCATGATAACGTTATGCGACGACGGCATGGGCTGACAGAATCGGCCCGTGCTGTCCGCAGCATCCAGCGGCAGGCGGAACTCCGCTCCGCCGTACCCGGATACAATCCACGACAGAGCGTCCAGGTAAATTGACCAACACAAATCATATACCATGAAAATGAACACATTATTGATGATTCCGCTGCTGTTGTTGGGAGCAAACTCATGCAGCAGCGCAGATGAAACGACGCCCGGCCCCACCACCCCGTCGCCGGATACCTATGTCCCGGGCAGCACCGCAGGCATCGACGGCGACATCCGGATCGAGATCGCTTCGGGTGAAGCCAGCGAGTTCCAGTCAGGCGAAAATATCGAAAAGTCGTGGGACGGCGACATGAGTACCCTCTACCATTCGCCGTGGTCGGGACCGGCCAACTTCCCGGTTACCCTCGAATATCGGTTCGAGAATCCCGAGAATGTCGACTACATCGTCTATAAATCCCGCCAGGATGCCGAAAACGGACTGTTCGGAGAGTTCGAACTCTTTGTCGCCACCGAAGCCGAGCCTGAATTCGTCAAACTGGGCGACTACGATTTCCAAATGAGCTCCACACCCTCGACGATCCTCTTTGACCGGCGGATTGAGGGTGCCACCGCTTTCAAATTCTCCGTCAAGAGCGGCGGCAACGACTTCGTCAGTTGTGCCGAGATGGAGTTCTACCGTTACGGCGACAATAACCTTACTGCCTACAACGAGATCTTCGCCGATGAGACGCTCTCGGAATTGCGATCCGATGTGACGCGCGAGCAAATCGAAAAAATGGACAACGAATTCTTCCGGACAATCGCCCTCGCATTACTGGACGGAACCTATGAAACGGAGTTCCGCGTACAGGAATACGAAGCCTATCCGACGCTCAAAGAGACAGCCAAAATACTGAAAACCAGCAATTACAATCCCTTTGAGAATCCGACGGGAATCTACTTTCCGTCGGGCAGCGACGTCGTAGTGATAGTGGGTGATACCTACGGGGAAAGTCTGGCCTTGCGTATTCATAATTTTTCCAACGACTCCGACGACACCTTCGCCCTGCGCACGGGAATCAACAAGTTATCGGTGAGAAGCAATGGACTGGGCTATATCTCCTACTACACGACCAACTGGAAGAACGCCAAACCCGTGAAAATTCACATCGCCAGCGGCAAGGTTAATGGCTATTTCGATCTGGCAAAGCACACATCGGCCGACTGGAAACGGCTGATCGACGGCGCCGTATCCACCTATTTCGACCTGAAGGGAAAGAGCGTGAACCTTGCCTTCACGACCGAGGACCTGCGCACATACTGCTCGGACGGATACGAACTTATGCAGGTCTACGACGAACTGGTCACCATGGAGCACGAAATCATGGGGCTGGTCAAATACAACCTCCGACCCAAAAACCACATGTTCGGCCGCACCGTCGCTTCGGGATACTTCGCCGACGGCGTGGGCGTGGGCATCGACAAAAATTCGATGAAGCAGGCCGTCGACGTCAGTCTGATCCGCAATTATATTTGGGGACCGGCCCACGAATTTGGCCATGTCAACCAAATACGTCCCGGATTAAAATGGTTGGGAACCACAGAGGTAACGAATAACGTCTATTCAGCGCTCGTGTCGTACCACTACACGGGTACGATCTCTCTCGAAACCGAGAATTGTCAGATCGACACCAATGGTAATCGTGAACTCGGCGGTCGCATGAATTGCTACCTTACCTATGGTGTCGCTCATGGTGAACCGTGGATGTTCCAGTTCGGACAAGACAAGATGACAGGGTATGCAGAAACCGGAGGCGACCATATTGTCAAATTGTGTCCATTATGGCAATTGATGCTCTACTACCGACTATCTAATGGAGCCTCATGGCAGAAACCCGATTGGTACGCGGACGTAGCGCAGATCGTACGGGAAACGGATGACGCAAACTTCACCAATGGACAACACCAACTGAACTTCATGCGCAACACCATGGACGTCATCCATGAAGATTTAACCGATTTCTTCATCACTGCCGGGTTGTTAAAACCCATTGACAAAACTTTCGACGACTACGGCGTGGGGACTATCACAATTACCGAGGAGGATGTGGCAGAACTGATTGACTACGCAAAGAAGTATCCCAAACCCGCCTCTCCGGTTATATACTACATCTCGTCTCAAAGCCTTCCGGCTTACGTAAAGCAGTTACCCGTCGAGGGCACGTATGGGAACGGCATTACAGATAATGGCAATGGCACATTCACCGTATCACACAACATTTGGAAAAACGTGACGGTCTTCGAGACTTACCGTGGCGAAACACTCGATCGCGTAACCATGGTAGGCACTGACTCTCCGGATCGCAGCAGCACACTCGTGCGCTATCCCGCAGGATCGACCCGCATTGAGGCTGTTGCCTGGGACGGTAAACGTACTCTGGTTTACGGGACGCGTTAGTCTTGTTCCAAAACAGAATGCAATCCAATGAGAAGAAAGGATGGCAACTAACGCCCGTTGACAATGAGCGTGTCAGTTGTCATCCTTTTTCATTATCTGAACAATCATTCAGTAATATTCCAAGTCCAGACATGAAACGTAAAATCAGCATACTTACTGTTTTTTTTCTAACCTTTATCGTGCTCTCCGGCTTTGCACGCAAGGCCGAAAAATACATGGATCCGACACTCCCTGTAGAGCAACGGGTCGAAGACCTGCTTAAACGCATGACTCTCGACGAGAAAATCGCTCAAATGGACATGGTGGGAGTATGGTCGTTCGATGAATTCAAAGAGAGCGAAATGATCCGCACTACCGGTGTAGGAGCATTTATTGGCGAATTGACACCAGAACGCTACAACGAGGTGCAGGCGCTCTCGGAGAAATCCCGCCTGAAAATCCCGATGCTCGTCGGCGTGGACGCCGTGCACGGATACGGCGTACTGCAAAACCGCACGATCTTCCCCACATCCATATCCATGGCCGCAACATTCAATCCGACACTGGTGAACCATGCTGCCCAGATTGCAGCCAAGGAGATTCGAAATGCCGGAAACCAATGGACCTTCGCACCAACCCTTGATATCGTGCAGGACGCACGATTCGGACGAACCGGCGAAACTTACGGCGAGTGCCCGTTTCTGACGACCGTCATGGCTCGCAGTGCCATCAGAGGCTATCAGAACCACGAAAATCCGCAACATCGTGTCGCGGCATGCGTCAAGCACTATGTGGGCGGCGGCGCCTCGGTAGGGGGTGTAAACCATGGCAATGCCGAAATCTCGGAACGGATGCTCCGCAGCGTGTTCCTTCCGCCCTTCCAGGCTGCCGTCGAAGAGGGGGTGATGACACTCATGCCCGGGCACAACAACGTAAACGGTATTCCGATGCATGCTTCCAAATGGTTGTTGACCGACATGCTCAAGGAGGAGTTCGGATTCAACGGCTTCATCATCACGGATATGGGAGACATCGAAAACCTGCGGGAAGATCGCATTCACGACGTAGCTGCGGATCAAAAAGACGCCGTTCGTCAAGCAATCTCCGCCGGAGTAGACATGCACATGTTTACGACCGATAATACGGAACAAGGGCAGCAAATGTTTCAAGGCAACCTGCGCGAACTCGTACGCGAACACAAAATCTCCATGAAGACAATCGATCAAGCCGTCCGACGTATCCTGACCGTGAAGTTCGAGTTGGGACTTTTCGAGAACCGTTATGTTGAACTCCCGACGGAGCAAAACCCCGGGTACGGAGGGGACGAGGCCAACAACCTGGCTCTGGAGGCTGCACGCCAGTGCGTCGTACTGCTTAAAAACGAAGGGGGACTGTTACCGCTTGACAAAGCGAAATATCGCCGGATTCTCGTCACTGGGCCTAATGCGGCGAATCAGTCGATGCTGGGAGACTGGACGACACTTCAACAAGACGAAAATCATTATTATACGTTATTGCGCGGTATTCGTGAATGCGTGGGTGACACGTGTGAGATCGTCTACAGCAACAGCGGCCGCATAAAAGGCAAGAAATCGGACGTCACGGTAGAAACCACCGATCCCGTTACGCAGAGCCGTCAATTGGAGGAAGGCGGAGAACTAAACGAATTCGCAATCGAAGACGCCGTCGAAAAAGCGAAACAATGCGACCTTGCGATCATCGCCGTAGGAGGGTACGGAATACGCACAGACTGGGGACTACGTACTTATGGCGAATCTGCGGATCGGCCAACCATTGATTTCTATGGCAGACAAGAAGAACTGATTCGCAGAATTGCCGAAACCGGAATTCCTGTTGTTGCGGTAATAGTGACCGGTACGGCGCTTAACAACCCGTGGACTACGGAAAACATTCCTGCAATTGTGAATGCCTGGGAACCAGGAATGTATGGCGGGAAAGCCGTCGCGGAAGTGCTCTTCGGCCAAGTCAATCCCTCGGGCAAACTCCCCATCACAATTCCCAAAACCGCAGGACAAATCCCCATGTACTACTACCAAACAAAATCGCGCTACACAACAGGCTACGCTCTCGGCTCCGGTCGCAGCGACGACCAGCCTGCTTTTTGTTTCGGTCACGGATTGAGCTACACATCATTCGACTACAACAACCTGCAGGTTTCATCCGAACATCTTGAAGAAGGAAAACCTTTGGAAGTAAGCGTGGACATCACCAACATTGGTTCACGCGGCGGTTACGAAACAGTCATGCTCTTCATTAACGACTGTATTTCGAGCGTTGTAACGCCCCTCCACTATCTGAAAGGTTTTGAAAAGGTATGGCTCGATCCCGGACAGACAAAAACCGTAACCTTACAGGTCCCGTTCAATGAGTTCGGTTTGTGGAATGCCGACATGGAGTATGTCGTCGAACCGGGGGAGTTCGAGCTGAAAATAGGAAGCTCTGTTAACGACATAAAACTGAAAAAAACAATCGTTTATTAGTGTATGGCCTGGCAAATAAACCATCCACAAGTTCCAGACATCACACCGTCCTATCATCTATTATGAAGATTTTTCGTTTCACAGGCTATTCTGTGTTTTCTTTTGTGCTTACAGGGATGATTCTTTCCCATCCACAGATCCTTGCCGGGAAGGAAGCGCAACTCCCATACCACCGGGACATAAACGTCATATCGGTCAACAAGCAACCTCCACGCAGTTCGTTCATGGTTTACGGGAATCGGCAATCGGCACTGAGCAACGATTATTCGGCAAGTCGTTATTACCTGTTATTGAACGGCACCTGGAGATTCCTTTTCAACGACGATTTCCGCAACCTGCCCGTGGAAGCAACCGATCCTGCCACGGACGTCTCCAACTGGCCAGAGATAAAGGTTCCTGGCAATTGGGAATTCCAGGGCTTTGGTACCGCTTTGTATGTCAATCATCCATTCGAATTCGCCACTTCGAACCCAATTCCCCCGACTTTGCCCGAAACAATTCCCGGCGGGGTCTATCGCCGGAACTTTCAGGTACCGACCGATTGGGAGGGACGTAACGTATACCTCCACATTGCAGGCGCAAAATCCGGAGTGTATGTCTATGTCAACGGCGAGGAAGTTGGATACAGTGAAGATTCAAAAAATCCAGCCGAATTTTTGATAACGCCCTATCTAAAAAGCGGAGAAAATACGCTGGCGCTGAAAATTGCCCGCTGGAGCACCGGATCATACCTTGAATGTCAGGATTTCTGGAGAGTTAGCGGTATCGAACGCGATATCTTTCTCTGGTCGCAGGCTCCGGTCTCACTGGCAGATTTTCGCGTGCAATCGACACTTGACAACAGCTATTCAGAGGGGATCTTCCGATTAGAAATGGATCTTCGCAACAGTCGTACTACGGCTGCCGACGCGCGAATCGCGGTCGAATTGTCCGATGCAGAAGGTACAATCGTCTTCAACAGCCTTGCAGAGACGTCTGTCCCGGCACAAGGCAAACAGACGATGGTCTTCGACAAACGATTCGAACAAATATTGAAGTGGACGGCCGAGACACCGAATTTATACCGGCTCTTGATGCGAATTGATGCGGACAACAAGTCGGAATATATACCCTTTCGAGTCGGTTTCCGTCGCATCGAGATCCGGGAAAGCGACGAATGGCGCGAAGGCAAGCGATTACGTCTGCTCTACGTCAACGGACAACCCATCAAACTAAAAGGGGTAAACATACACGAACACAGCGAAAAAGGAGGGCACTACGTAACAGAAGAGGAGATGCGGCGCAATTTTGAGTTGATGAAGCGCAACAACATAAACTCAGTACGGCTGGCCCATTATCCACAAGACAGACGTTTTTATGAGATGTGCGATGAGTACGGGTTCTATGTCTACGACGAAGCCAATATCGAGTCCCACGGCATGTACTACACCATCTGGCAGGACGACATGCGCAAGGGCAGCGAAGGACATCTGGATGGGAAAAAGCGGGGGACGCTTGGACACAATCCTGATTGGCTTCCGCACCACATTGAACGTGTGGTGAATATGTTTGAGCGCAACAAAAACTATCTCTGTATCACGATCTGGTCGCTGGGCAATGAGGCAGGCAATGGATTCAACTTCTACAACGCCTACGTAACACTCAAGAATCTTGACAGCGGATGGATGGAGCGTCCGGTATGCTATGAACGCGCTGGTTGGGAATGGAACACCGACATGTACGTACCTCAGTATCCGTCCGCAGCGTGGTTACGCAGTATTGGTGAAAAGGGCGCCGACAGGCCTGTCGTGCCGTCGGAATACTCCCATGGCATGGGCAATTCGAACGGGGACCTGTGGGGACAGTGGCAGGCAATCTATGCGCATCCGCATCTACAGGGCGGCTACATCTGGGATTGGATCGATCAGGGTATTTTAAGGCACGATTCTGAGGGGGATCCTTACTGGGCCTACGGCGGCGACTACGGCAACGAGTTCACTCCCTCTGATGGCAATTTTCTGGCCAATGGTATCATAGGACCCGATCAGAAGCCACATCCGTCCATGAGCGAGGTAAAATATGTCCACCAAAACATTGGTTTCGAGGCTGTCGATCTGGCCCATGGAAAAGTAAAAATCACCAACCGATTTTACTTCACCGATCTGTCGGACTATCAGCTCAGTTATGCGGTATGCCGTAACGGCCATCCGGTGCGGACCGGCGTATTGGATCTCGATCTGCCTCCGCAGGAGTCGCAGGTGGTGACACTTCCCGTCGATCGACTCAAAGTCGCTCCGGGTGATGAATACTTTCTCAACTTCAAAGTTACCTCGTTGCATCCGACATCGCTCGTCCCGGCCGGGCATATCATTGCCAACGAGCAGTTCGAGTTACCATTCAAGAGCGAGAAGGGGCCCTTCGCTCCGGGGAAAAACATCGAAATGGAGGTGGAGGAACGAGAGACTACCGTATGCATACGTTCACATAGTGTCGAATTCACATTCGACACGGCACTGGGCATACCGACCTCCTATCGGGTTGACGGTACGGAGTATTTTGACAAGGGATTCGGCATTCGTCCCAATTTCTGGCGCGCTCCAACAGACAACGATTATGGCAATGGCGCCCCGCTCCGTCTGCAAATCTGGAAAAGCATTTCAAACAATCCCCAAATGAGAGCTTACCACATCACACACGGTCAAGATTGTGTGAAACTTGCTGTCGAATATGGCTGGAAGATGCCGGAAGAGGGACTGGAATACCTGTCATACCGGATGGATTACACCCTTTATTCCAGCGGAGAACTTCATTTGGCACTGCATTTCGAGCCTCAACAGAAAGAACGTCATTACAATCTGGAGCAACTGAATGCCGGGACACACGACGGTGCCATTGCCACTTCCACCCCAAAAACCGAGGATGAAATGCAAGCGGTTCACAAGGTACTCGAAATTCCGCGTATCGGAGTGCGGTTCCGCATGCCTCAGCTTTTCGACAACATCCTGTATTTCGGTCGTGGTCCCGAAGAAAATTACGCGGATCGTTACAGGGGAACTACCGTGGGAATCTATTCGGCCAAGGCATGGGACCTCTATACACCTTATATACGGCCGCAGGAAAATGGTCATCATACCCAAACACGGTGGATGGCTGCAACAGACATCCGAGGAAAAGGGCTTCTGATCGTTGCGGATTCGCTGATGGAATTCAATGCCCTGCGAAACAGTATCGAAGACTTCGATGGTCAGGATTCGGCCAAACCTTACCAATGGAACAATTTTTCGCAACAAGAGATCGACAGTCGCGACTACGACCATGCCGCCAATCGTTTGCGCAAACAGACGCACGTGAACGATATTAAGCCGCGGGATTTTGTTGAGGTATGCCTTGACGGACGACATCAAGGTGTCGCCGGATACAACAGTTGGGGGGACCGGCCACAACCTTATGCCACGATTCTCTCCAATCAGGAATACCTTTGGGGATTCACGCTGGTTCCCGTACGATCGATCCATAAAGAACTCAACAAGAAAATCAGACTGAAATACTAACCCTTTTATGACTAACATTTGTGTGAAAGACGATTCGGTTTCGATGGCTTTGCAAAAAAGTTTCACCTGTACAAGGCCATGTTTACAGTTTTTCCGGCCACATCGCTGATAAACAGATAAAAGTCAAACCGATGCATCCTAATTGCAACGCTCCGGACATTGGTTGAAATCGATCTCTTTCACACAACAAACAACTAAACCGATGACCCGATATCTATTCGTCCTACTGTGTCAGGTTCTGACGGCTACGGCAAGTATGGCACAAGCGACACACACAGACTGGCAAATTTCAACACAATCCTATGCAGACCCGTACCACGGCGTGACATTAGCCAATGGCGGCATCGGGATTTTGCCTTGGCGAGAACCGTTTTCCATACGCCACGTGATGCTGAACCATGTATTTGACGCTCATGCCGAACACGGTATCAGCCGCGTATTGCCGGGACTGAATCCCTTTGTACTCAACGTATCCCTGGACGGGCGCAATGTCTCCGACACGCCTCTATCCGAATGGATTCAGGAGCTTGACATGCGTCATGCTCTTCTACGCACCACATTCGTAGCCGACAGCAAAGCGCGTATCTCATACGACATCAGAGCTTTACGCAATATGCCATACGCCGGAGTAATTCACGTCAACATTGAAGCGATAGATGACCTATTTCTTTCTGTCGACAACACGACCGTCACACCAAACGAATACGAACCGGCAAAATCCTCTGCTTTGGAACTGACAGTCAATGACACCCAAATTCGGTATCGGCGATCTTGGGCCACCGCCCGACACCGAGGGGCCAACGTATCCGCTTCCGCTGTGCTGCTCTTCGATCCGGAGCAAATGGTCGACCAGAACTGCTCGGATGAACGAAATCGAATTAGCATATCATTAAAAAAAGGGGAACATTTTACCTTCGATCTGATTGCAGCCATTTGCTCCGACCGAGACTTCATTGATCCATGGAATGAATCCGACCGCGAAGTAATCTATGCGGTCAAAGAGGGTATGGACAGGTTAATATCGCGACACAATGCTTTATGGGAGGAACTATGGCAAGGCGATATTGAGATCGAAGGAGACGATGAGGCACAACAGGCTGTCCGGCTGGCCCTCTATCATCTCTATTCGTTCGCACGGGCGGACAGCAGACTAAGTATTCCTCCTTACGGACTCTCATCTCAAGGATACAGTGGACACATCTTTTGGGATACCGAACTATGGATGTATCCCCCGATGCTCTTCCTTAACCAGGGTATTGCCGAATCGATGATTAACTACCGCATTGACCGTCTGCCTGGTGCAAGACACAAGGCTCTTGCCTACGGATACAGGGGAGTCATGTTCCCCTGGGAAAGCGATGATGCCGGAGAGGAAGCTTGTCCTACTTGGGCTTTGACCGGACCTTTTGAACACCACATCACTGCTGACATCGGAATCGCAGCATGGAACTACTACTGCATGACACGCGATCTCAACTGGCTACGCAAGGAAGGATGGTCGCTTCTACGTGAAGTCGCAGATTTTTGGACAAGCCGAGTCGAACGAAATAAAGACAATACATATTCGATTCGCAATGTCGTCTGTGCTGATGAATACGCGGAAGGAGTAGATGACAATGCTTTCACCAATGGCGCCGTAATGAAAGCATTGCAGGCAGCTGTAAAAGCAGCCCGCCTATGTGGGGAAAAAGCCCCCGGAATATGGACGGAAATAGCTGAAAAGATCCGTATTCCCCATTTTGAGGACGGAACGACCCGCGAATACGAAGGGTACGACGGCAGATTGATCAAACAAGCTGATGCAAATCTGTTGGCATACCCGCTCGGGATCGTCACAAACAAGGAAGATATTCGCCGCGATCTGGAATATTACGAGCCACGAATTGATGCCGGACCAGCCATGTCATACTCCATACTCGCACTACAACATGCTCGTCTGGGTGATGGAGAGAAAGCATATGAACTGTTCATTAAATGCTATCAACCGAACCGCGTTCCTCCATTCGGTATTACGGCAGAATATGCAGGCTCTACCAACTGTTACTTTGCAACAGGGGCTGGAGGAATGCTTCAGGCTGTAATCAATGGATTTTGCGGCCTGGATATCTCGGATAAGGGAATCACACAAAATCCTTCAGCTCTGCCGAAACACTGGAAACGAGTGACCGTAAAAGGTGTCGGCCCTGACAGAAAAAGCTACACACGCACACACTGATATTCGCAAACCTGGCAGTATCTCAAAAAGTGTGTCCGGGAAGGGTCCCTCAGATCTTTCAGTTATACATATACTAATCCTTAAATTCAGATCAACACGCTAAGCGTGTTGATCTGAATTTTTTCTCTTTCAATCGGGGACTGATTACCGATCTTGGCCGATTCGGGTCATCGGTCTCAAGGGCGATTCCTTATCCATAACTGTTTTGCCAATTATCAGCAGCAGAACCAGCCATTGTTCTCAGGAACTCTATCGTATAGCTGCGATCACCCGTGCGGAAGACCTTTCATGTAATATTTCTTTCATACGGATAGAGCCATTAAATACCTCAAGCCTTATGAATGATAAAAGAATCAAATATCTGATCGAAGGAATCAGCAAAGACATCACCGCCTATTTGATGGAAGACAAGGGAATAAAAATGACCGATGCGATTTCCGTATTTCACAATTCGGAGACTTTTGCCAAACTCTCCGATCCGAATACGGGACTTTACATAGTGAGTTCGGCCTATGTATATGAAATTCTGAAAGCAGAATTAAGATTTGGGAAAATCACGCTGGAATAAACATATTCGTAAGTCACAAATTAAATTGTACATTTAAGAAAAATAATATAATTTTACATCGAGTCTAATGCAGACAAACCCCTGTCAAATAACGACAGTGATTTGTGACTGATTTGTGACCGGATAAGAAAATCGCACATCAAGCCCCTGCAAATTAGTGAATTAGGCTATAATATTCTGAACCCAGCGGGTTTTTAATTGCGATATGCGGCTGCCTGAGTGTCTTCGTCCGAAGCGTCGGCAAAGATCCGGGACGGCACCGATGGAGGAGCCGATCCGCATCAGCGGCGCCGGATGCGGGCCGTGGCGTACATGCCCGGGCGGAACTGCGGATTCTGCTCCGCAATGCGCACGTAGACGTCGATCGAGCGGTTTTCGCTGTTGACCTGCTGACCGATCATCGCAACCGTACCATGGAACGTCTGAAGGTCCATGCCGTTGACACGGAACTCGACCTGATCACCGATCATCAGATGCGGCAGATCCTTCTCATAGGCCGTCAGACGGAGCATCATTTCGCGCTTGTCGACAATCTCGCACAGCGGCTCGCCCACGTCGAAATGGCGGCCGATATTCATCTTCACGTCGGCCACATAGCCGCTGATCGGCGCCTTGACCTCCAGCAGCGGCGCAATCCCCCGACTCAGCAGACGGGTCGTATCCATACCCAGCAAGGCCAGCTGAGCGGCGGCAGCCTCCATGCGGCTGCGCATCGAGAGATACTCGGCACGGCTCTGCTGGTAGCGTTTCTGCGAAGAGGCCTCCTCGCGCGAAAGCGTCTGCTGACGCAGATACTCCGTACGCAGGTATTCGTACTGCGCGTGGCTGTCCAGGTAGGTCTGCTGCAGGGTGATGAACTCCGGATTTTCGAGCGTCGCCAACACGTCGCCCTGCTTGACATAGGCGCCGGGAAGCAGCGTGGTGCTCCGGACCGATCCACCCATGGTCAGAGTCACCGTGGCACGGTGCTGCGGCGGAATGGCCAGCGTTCCATTGAAGAGCGTTTCATTCGGAACCGACGTGGCTCCCGACGCCGCATCCACCGCGTCGTCGGCCGGCTCAGAGGCCGCAAGTTCGACCGTATCGGCCGTCTGAACGGCCGCGGAGACCGGATCGGCGGCCGTCGACGAGGTCCCCGAATTCGAGCAGGCCCCGAGCAGCAGGGTCAAGGGAAGAAATATCTTTTTCATAAGGCTTGTTTTTAGCGGTATAATTCGTATTCGAGTGCGGCAATATTGTACTGGTTGAGCGTTTCGACGTAGCCCCGGCGGATCTCAAGCGCCGTATTGAGGCTCAGGATATATTCGGCAATGCTCGTCTCGCTGTTGGCCAACTGGAGCTTGGCGGCGCGGATGAGCGTCTCGGCCTCCGGAAGCGCCGACTCCGTGTAGTAGCGCAGGCTCTCGCCGTAACGCCGCAGCGAGGCTTCGAGCTCGGTCACCCGATTGGTCACCGTGCGCAGGTTCATCTCCGCCTCGTTGCGGGCGATACGGGCATCGGCCTTCGCCTGGCGGATCCGGCTGCGCTGCGAATTGAAGAAGATCGGGAACGATGCGCCCACCACATAGGCGTTCAGCCCCTTGTCCGGAAGGATGTTCTGCCGCTGGTAACCCAGCGAGAACTCCGGGAAGAAGCGGCTCTTCTCCACCTTGACCCGGGCCTCCGCTTCGCTCACCTGCGAGTCGTAGTAGCTGCGCTGAAGATCGGCCGAAACCTCGGGCGTCGGGGTGAACTGACGAAGGGTCGTATCGGCCGGCGCAAGCGGCTGATCCGAGTAGCAGGCCCACTGCAGACGCGCGGCCGCCACCTTGTGCTCCTCCTCGGCCTGGAAGAGCCTGTTGCGCATCTCGGCGGCCATCGTCGCCGTCATGCTCAACTCCAGGCGCGTGATGTCGCCCTGTTCGTAGCGCAGCCGGCTCGTGCGCGAAAGCTCCGTGGCCAGCGTATTCTGGTCGGCATAGAGCCGGCACAGCTCCTGCGTATAGAGGTAGTAGGACCACGCCCGCTTGACCTCGGCCACGACCTCGCGGCGAACCAGCTCCTTGTAATGACCACCGGTTTCGATCTGCCGGCGGACCAGCGCATTCTTGTAGAAGGGGGTCAGCAGCGAGCCCACCGACTGGGTGATGCTGATCTCCCGGTCGTTACGCTCCGTTCCGTTGAGCTGGCCGAAGGAGTAGTCGACCGTCGTCGGAGCCAGCTCCCACGACTCGCCGCGCATGGCCCGGCTGCGTTCGATCGACGCCTCGGCCGACTGCAGGCGGGGATGGTTCTCCACGGCCATGGCGACCGCTTCATCGAGGGTCACCCGCTGCTGGCTGTGCCCCTCGGTCGGCAGCACAAGCAGCATCGGCAGCAACAGCATCGGGAAGAAGCGGCGCAGGAACGTGCGGCGACGAAGCAGCGGCGCCTCACCGACCAGCCGGTAGAAGACCGGAACGACGAAGAGCGTCAGAAGCGTCGAGACGAAGAGTCCGCCGATCACCACCGTGGCCAGCGGGCGCTGCACCTCGGCTCCGGCCGTCGTGGCCACGGCCATCGGCACGAAGCCCAGCGAGGCAACCAGACCCGTCAGGAAGACCGGACGAAGCAGATGCTGCGTACCGCGTGCAATGACGCGGCGCGTCGAAAGTGGATAGGGTGTCATGTCACGCAAGGCATTGAAATGGTTGATCATCAGGATGCCGTTGAGCACGGCCACGCCGAACAGGGCGATGAAGCCCACTCCGGCCGAGATGCTGAACGGAAGTCCGCGCAGCCACAGGGCCAGAATGCCGCCGATGATCGACAGCGGCACCGTCGAGAAGACCACCAGCGTGTAGGTCACGCTCTTGAAGGCGAAGAAGAGCAGCAGCAGGATCAGCAGCAGCGCCACGGGAATCACCACCAGCAGCGTGCGGATGGCATTCTGCAGATTCTCGAACTGTCCGCCGTATTCGAAGTAGTAGCCCGGTTTGAGCGAGACGTTCCGCTCGAGGCTCTCCCGGATGGAGGCCACCACCTGCTGGATGTCGGCATCACGCACGTTCACCCCGATCACCACGCGCCGTTTCGTGGCGTCGCGGTTGATCTGCAGCGGACCGTTCACCAGATCGATCGTCGCCACCTCGCTCACCGGAAGCTGGATGCCGTCCGACGTGCGGATGAAGAGCCGATCGAGGTTCAGGTCGGCCACCTTGCGCTGGTCAAGCCGTACGACCAGATCGAAGCGCCGCTCGTTCTCGAAGACCGTCCCGGCCGTCTCGCCCGCATAGGCCGAGCGGATGATGCTGTTCAGCTCCTCGATATTGATGCCGTAGCGGGCGATCTTCGCACGGTCGTAGTCGACCACCAGCTGCGGAAGACCCATGGCCTGCTCGACCAGCACGTCCGAAGCGCCGGGAACCTGCCCGACATACCGCGCCGCCTCCTTGGCCTTGGCGTAAAGTTCGGCCATATCCTCGCCGTAGAGCTTGATGGCGATATCGGCCTTGGCACCGGTCATCAGCTCGTTGAAGCGAAGCTGGATCGGCTGGCTGAAGTTGAACTCCACGTCGGGAATCGTATCGAGCGCCGCCTTCATCTTCTCGACCAGTTCGGCCCGCGACGTGGCGCTGGTCCACTCCTCGAAGGGCTTCATGACGATCATCACGTCGGCATCCTCCACGGCCATCGGGTCGGTCGGGACCTCCGCCGTACCGATCTTCGCCACCACATGCCTGATCTCCGGGAAGTTGTCCATCAGGATCTGCTCGGCGTGCTCCGAGACGGCGATGCTCCGCGTGAGCGAGCTTCCGGCCGGAAGGGTCATCTGCATGGCGAAGTCCCCCTCGTCGAGCGTCGGGATGAACTCGGCGCCCAGACGCGTGAAGAGCAGCAGGCTCCCGATGAAGGCCGCCACCGCCACGCCGACCGTCGTCCAGCGGAACCGCAGGCAGACACTCAGACACCGCTGGTAGATGCGGTTCAGCCATACGAAGAAGCGGTCGGCAAGCGTCGGCTTGGCCTGGATGCGCCGCTTGAGGAAGAGCGACGACATCATCGGCACGTAGGTCAGCGAGAGGAACAGCGCTCCGATAATACAGAATACCAGCGTCTTGGCCATCGGCGTGAAGTACTTGCCCTCGATGCCCGTCAGCGTCAGGATCGGGAAGAAGACGATCAGGATGATGATCACGGCGAAGGTCGCCGAGCGCACCACGTTGCCCGCGCCCGAGATGATCTGCTCGTCCATCTCATGACGCGAGAGCGTCCGGCCGAGGTTCTGACGGCCGTAGAGGTGGGCCAGAATACCCTCGACAATCACGATCGAACCGTCGACCACGATACCGAAGTCAATGGCGCCGAGACTCATCAGGTTGGCCGAAACCCCGAACAGCCGCATGAGAATGAAGGCGAAGAGCATCGCCAGCGGGATCACCGACGCCACGATCAGTCCGGCCCGGACGTTGCCCAGGAAGACGATCAGCACGATGAAGACGATGATCGCCCCCTCGATCAGGTTGCGGATGACGGTCGAGATGTTGCGGTTGACCAGCTCCGAACGGTTCAGATAGGGCGAGATCGTGACCCCTTCCGGCAGCATCTTCTGGATCTTCGCGACCCGCGACTCCAACTCCCGGGTCACCACGTTGGCATTCGCACCCTTGAGCATCATGGCGATGCCGCCCACGCATTCGCCCTTGCCGTCGCGCGTCATGGCGCCGAAGCGTTTGGCCGAACCGAACTTCACCGTCGCCACATCACTCACATGGATCGGGATGCCGCCGCGGTTGGCCACGACGATCTGTCGCACGTCGTCCAGCGACGAGATCATTCCCTCCGAACGGATGTAGTAGGCCCGGTTGACCTTTTCGATGTAGCTGCCGCCCGTATTCTGGTTGTTGCGGCTCAGCGCCTCGAAAACATCCCCGATGGTGATGTTGAGCGAATAGAGCGCATCGGGATCCACGGCCACCTCGTACTGTTTGAGGTAACCGCCGAAACTGTTGATCTCGACAATGCCCGGAATGCCCGACAACTGTCGCTTGACAATCCAGTCCTGGATCGTACGCAGCTCCATGGCGTCGTAACGGTCTTCGTAGCCCGGAGCCACATCGAGCGTATACTGGTAGATTTCGCCCAGACCCGTGGTGATGGGCATCATCTCCGGCGTGCCGAGTTCGGGCGGGATCTCGCCGGCCACGGTCTGGATCTGTTCGTTGATCAACTGGCGCGCATCGAGGATCGGAACGCTCTCCTTGAAGACAACCGTCACGACGGACAACCCGAAACGCGACACGGAACGGATCTCCTCGACATGCATGATGTTGCTCATCGCCACTTCGATCGGGAAGGTGATCAGCTGCTCAACCTCCTGGGGAGCCAGCGTCGGTGAAACCGTCACGATCTGCACCTGGTTGTTGGTGATGTCCGGCACGGCATCAACCGGCAACGTCAACATCGCATAGATGCCTCCCGCAAGCAGGAAAAGCATCGTCAACCCGATGAAGAGCTTTTTCGTAACCGCAAAGCGAACTATGGTTTTAAACATACTGTGGTAATATGGATTCGCACAAAAATACACAATCAAGCGTCACATGGTGCAAAAAAAAGGCGGAAAATACCATTTTCCGTCCTGACGGTCTTCAGTCCCCCCCCCGAACCGCAACAACTTACAGCCGCTGTCGGCCGTATTTACGCTCAAAGAGCGCGGCATTGCGCTGCCCCCACTCGATCATCGAGTCGATGATCGGCAGCAGCGTTGCGCCCAGCTCCGAAAGCGCATACTCTGAACGCGGCGGCAATTCGGCATAGATGGTCTTGGTCACCAGACCGTCCTCGACCAGCTCCTTGAGCTGCAGGTCCAGAACCCGCGGGGTCGCCTCGGGAAGATTCCGGTGCAGCTCGCTCGGGCGAAGCGCCCCGTGGCGCAGTTCGTCCAGAATACACGACTTCCATTTCGAGTCCATCAGGCTCATCGTCAGCCGCAGCGGGCAATCCAGATCTACGGGTATCTTGCGTTCGTACATGGCACTCCTTCTTTTCTCAACGCAAAGATAGGAATATCCCCCGATATCAGGGATATACCGAATAATTTTTCAGTAGCCGAAACATTTTTCGGTACTTGATTCGCCGGCCGGTTCTGCGTAATTTTGTCCGTGTAAAACCAATACCTGTTTCCCATGAGAGCAAGCATCGAAACGTATCGGGCCGTCGAAGCGGCCGCCCGAAAATTCGTGCAGAGCGTCGCCGAAGGCAACAGCCGCCCGGCCCGCGAACTGTTTATCGACGAGGCCGTGCTGTTCGGCTATCTGGACGGCCGGCTCGAACACGGCTCCATCGAGCAATTCTACCACAACGTTGACACCGTACCGGCCGGAGAGTCGTTCAAGGCGCGCATCGACGTCCTCGACGTCGAGGAGACACTGGCCGTCGTGCGCGTGCTGGAGGAGAAATGGGGCGGACGCATCGACTTCACGGACTACCTGCTGTTGATGAAGATCGACGGTGAATGGCGCTGCGTGGCCAAGGCCTACAACCAGAATTCGGATACCATTCAAAAATAAGAGCCCCATGAAAATGACGGTAATCACGGGAAGTCCCCGCAAAAACGGCAACAGTTTTGCCATGACCGATGCCTTCATCCGCGCAGCCCGCGAACTCGGGCACTCGGTCGAACGTTTCGACGCCGCCTTCCTCAAGATCGGCGGCTGCCACGCCTGCATGACCTGCTACAAGACGGGCAAGGCCTGCTCGTTCAACGGAGAGTTTGATGCCATCGCCTCGTCGATCCTCACGTCCGATGCCGTCGTCTTCACCATGCCCGTTTACTGGTACTCCATTCCGGCACAGATCAAGGCGGTGATCGACTGTCTCTTCTCGCTCGTCGTGGGCGGGAAGTCCGTCGCCGGCAAAAAATGCGCCCTGATCGCCTGCTGCGAGGAGGAGGAGATGACGGTGCTGGACGGCGTGCGGATCCCGATGGAACGCACCGCAGCACTGCTCCAATGGGAGATGGTCGGCGAAGTGCTCATCCCGGGCGTGCTGAACGAAGGCGACATCGACCGAACCAACGGCTGCCGACAGGCCGCCGAACTGGCCGGAAAGTTCTGAGTGACGAACCGACCCGGTGATGTCCTGACGGGCGCTCATGCGAAGAGTCCGAGATCCGGGCCTTCGGTGAGCGCCCGCCTTTTAGGTGCACGGGAACCGGATGAATATCCCGCAGCGGGGCCCGACAGCGGTACCGCGGGACAGACCGGCGCCCAAATCAGAGCCGTTCAAATCCTTCAAACGGTTTCTTTCGAAACTTTTCGCAACTTTTTCTTTCATTTTATGGCCTGTTTTTCGCATTAATATAAAAAAGAACCATTTAGGAGAAGAAAAAATTGATCATTACAGGAATATTTAGTATCTTTGCAGTCCTAAACCTCCGAGACCTATACTCAGCCCGAGAGAAAAGGTAATTTCCTCCGGGATGCGTGATGAATGACAGTGGCTCAGTATTTCCGGAGAAGAAGTTACTTTCTTATGCGGATCAATACGACACTTGCACTCATTTGTCTGGTGGGTCTTGCTCTTCCGGCCATGAGTCGGGAAATACCGGCTCCATCCCGTGGAGGGGGGGGGAATTTTTCCGACCCGATAAAGGCTGACTCATCGTGTATCGTCGACCGATTCGCTCTCTACTACTGGAGAGACCGGATCGATCTTGATGACGAATATCTCGACAACCGGTGGCAGATGGACCGAATCCGGCACTATCTGGCCAATTCACCGCACATCGACAGCATCACCATCTATGCCTACGCCTCTCCCGAAGGCGTCTACGAGCACAACGTCTGGCTGGCACGCAAACGCGCCGAAGCCGCCCGACGCTTCGTCCTTGCGCACATCCCGGAAGAGCGGAATTTCAACGCGGACCGCATCCGGCTCTGCCCGATGAACGAAAACTGGGAGGGGCTGACCCGGGAACTCGAGGCCAACTACCATCGCAACGACCGCGACAAGGTCCTCGCCATCCTCGAAGCTCCCGTGCGGAACGATACCAAAAAATGGAGGCTTCAGCAACTCGACAACGGTTACACCTATAAATATATTATCCGCAACCACATGCCCCGGTTGCGTCTGGCCACCTGGATCTGCATCTGGCAGAAGCCGCAGCAGAATCCCGTAGGCAAACCGGTGGAGTTCGCCGTGGAAGAGCCCGCCAGGAGTCCGCTGCTGCCCCTTGCCGGCATCGGGCAGCAGGATACGGCCGCCTGGAAGAAACGAACCGTCGTGGCGCTGAAGACCAATATGCTGTATGATGCAGCAACGGCGCTCAACTTCGCAATCGAGGTTCCCTTCAACGAAAAATTCTCGATCCTCTACGAACACCACTGCCCCTGGTGGCTCACCGGCAGCAACCGCTACTGTCTGCAGCTGCTCTCCTTCGGCGGCGAATTCCGCTGGTGGTTCAAGCCCAAAACCCAACCCGAAACCCCGCGCAGAGTCCAGCGAGATGCCCTGGTCGGTCATTTCCTCGGACTCTACGGCATGGGCGGAAAGTTCGACCTGCAGGCCAACAAGACCTTCTGCTATCAGGGCGAATTCTTCAGCGCGGGTCTCACCTACGGATACTCCATGCCCATTGCCAAACGCGTCAATCTCGAATTCTCCATCTCGGCCGGCTATGCGCGTATCCCCTACCGCCACTACAACCCCACCGATGATTGGGAACTGCTGATCCGCGACCGCAACAAATCGGGTGTCTGGCACTATTTCGGTCCCACGAAGATCGAAGTGGCGCTCAGCGTGCCCCTGCTCGTCAAAACCAAGGTGAAAGGAGGTAACCGATGAAACGCTCGATCACTTTACTGCTCACGACCGCCGCTCTGTTTGCGACGACCCTGCTCACGACCCGTTGCGAACGCCGTCCGCTCGTGGACGCCGGCAATACGCACTACGTCCGGGTCTACATCGACGAGGAGATCAAGAACGTCACGACGGGATTCTACAACCCCTCGCTCGTCAAACCCGACTACGCGACACCCGAAATGTTCCGTGTCGCCCTCTACGATCTGACAACCGGTCAAATCGCCGCCGAACGCTACCTGCGCAACCGACATACCGATGCCCGCGGCGTCTACTACGACGGCTACATCGTAGCCGAACCCGGCGACTACCGGCTGCTGACCTACAACTTCGGAACCGAGACAACGATCATCGATCAGAGCCACCTCTACCACGAAGCCGTGGCCCGAACGAACGAAATCTCCACCGTGCTGCGGCACTCGCTCTCCGTGCGCGCCGGAGGCGACGAGGAGCGGATCGTCTACGGCCCCGACCACCTCTTCATGGACCGGAACTCCGGAGTGTCGATCGCCCCGAGGGAGGATGTCGACACACTCTACAACGCCGCAGGAGACCATTTTACGGCCCAGAGCATCGTCCTTTCATACTACCTGCAGGTCCGCGTCAAGGGGGCCCAATGGATCTCTTCGGCCGCCGGCCTCATTACCGGCATGGCCGGTTCGGCCACGCTCAACGACGGGCAGGCCCGCGAGGAGGATCCCGTTACGGTCTACTTCGAAATGCACCGCGGAGGCCTCGATACCAACGAACCGTTCATCTACACGACATTCCACACCTTCGGCAAGCTGCCCGACGTGAACAACGAACTCTCCATTACGTTTGACGTCCGCACCACCGACGGCCGCGCCCTGACCACCACGATCGACATTACGGACAAATTCTCCGAACCCGATGCCATCGAACACCAGTGGATCCTGCTCGACCAGGTGCTCAACATTCCCGAACCCGAAGAGCCCGAAGGAAGCGGAGACGGATTCGCTCCGGGCGTCGACGACTGGGAAGACATCGAAACCGACATCATCATCTGACATCTTATAATATTCTCTCTATTCATTTATTTAACACCCTATTTTATGAAAAAAGTTTTGCTTTTGGCAGCTGCGGCGGGCATCGTGCTCTCCGGCTGCGTGAAGAACGAACCGGCCGACACGTTCGGTGCGTCGGACTCGAAGATCACGTTCGAAGCCCCGGCCGTAGGCGCCACGACCCGTGCCATCCCGGGCGAGATCGACAACTCGGCAGCCTATCCCGAGAAAGAGTCGTTCAACGTCTGGGGTTGGTATCACCAAGGTGACTACACCACCTTCGGTGACTCGGGCAACGCGTGGACCAACTACATGACCCAGAAGGACGGCAAACCCATCACGGTAGCCAAAGAGGGCAACACCTGGGCTCCGGAGACGGACTATTTCTGGCCCAAAACCGGTAAGCTGACCTTTGCCGCCTACTCGCCTGCCGATGCCGCAGGTACCTACACCCACACGGCCAATGGTCTGCAGATCGCCGGATTTACGGTTCCCGCAATCGGCGATCAGTACGACCTGATGTACAGCGACCGTGCCTACAACCGTACCAGCTCGGACAACAACTATTCGGGAAGTGCTACGAATACCTATGACGGGGTCGACATCGTCTTCCACCACGCCTTGTCGTCGATCGTCTTCAAGGTCGGCACCAAGGAGAATTACTCGACGGGAGCCGACATCGACTTCAAGATCAAGAGCATCACGATCAAGAATGTCTACAATGCCGGTAACTTCAACGAGACGCTGACCGACGGAAGCGGTTCGACGACCCGCACTCCCGCCTGGACGGCAACCGGCAATGCAGATGCCCAGTATGTCGCATTCACGGGTGACTTCGCCGTACCCGAGGATAAGACCTACACGGAGCCCACGGGCGCTGCCGATCTGATCCTGCTTCCGCAGTCGTTCGAAAGCAACACCGCTGCCGTTGTCGAGATTGTTTACACCTATGGAACGGACGCTTCGGGTGCGATCGAGGCTACGGAGACCTTCAATCTGAACAGCACGACGAATGCCAAGGCCTGGGAGCCCAACAAGCGCTACACCTACCGCATTATCTTCGGTCTGGACAAGATCACCTTCGCTCCCATTGTCGAGAACTGGGAGGATGTGACCGTCGAGCCCGACATCGAACTGTAATCCGCCCGCGGAAGCGAACACTTGTTCCGCAATTTGCCTGCGGACGGGGTGATACCCGCCGCAGGCCCTAAAGACCTGACAAGCATGAAAAACCCACTCTTTCGGATCCTTCTCGCTTCGGCAGCCGCCTCGCTGATCGGCGCCGGCTGCGTGAATGAAGACCGCGACCATCACGATCCCGTCGTAAGGCTCGCGTTCGAACCCGTCATGCAGGCACAGGTACGCTCGGACGCCGCCCCGGAGGACGACGCCGCAGCCTACTCCATCGATGACCATTTCGGGGTCAGCGGCTGGTCGCTCGACAAAGAGTCCTCCTGGAAAGCCGAAGCCAAAAGCGCCGACAGCTATCTGGCCATGGAACGTCTCGTCCGGAACGGAAACCTCTGGTATCCCGACCCGGAACTGGACTGGCCGTCGGATCAGTACACGCTCTCCTGCATCGGGTTTGCACCGTTCGAGGCCGCCACGGCCTGCACTCCGTCGGAAGGCGTCGTCTTCGACGAAGTGGACACCTCGTCGGACCCCGGCGACCTCCACTACACCGAGCCCCAGACCGATCTGGCCAAAAGCCACAACGGCGGGATCATCCCTCTGCCGATGATCCCCGCACTCTGCAAAGTCGACTTCCGGGTGCGCAGCGTCTCGGGGTACGAATCCACACGCGTCTATGTCCGCAGCATTACGCTCGCCGGAATCGCGCTGAAGGGCCGCTTCCAGTCGCTGCCAGAGCCGAAGTGGACGCTCGAGGATCCGGCAGATGAGCGTCTTCTCTTCTTCGAAGGCGATCAGGAGGCGGTATATACGCCGCAGATCGTCGGCTCCGCACGGCGCATCATCCCCCAGAAGCTCGACGGCACGATCAACGTCGTCTATCAGTTTGTGACCCCGGCCGGCGGCCGTCTCAACCAGGAGGAGAAGGACCTGCCCCTCAAGATTACGCTCGAAGCCGGCCGCCACTACGTCGTCACGCTGGCCGTCAGCCCGGCCGGCGTCGAGGTAATTCCCGAAAATCCCTCACAACTCGAATAAAAACGCCCGACACGCATGATACGAACATTCAAATACCTGATTCCGATCCTCTCGGTTGCGGCGTGGAGCTGCTCCAACCCCGATACCGGAGGAGCTTCGATGCCCGAAGCCGGAACCGTGCCCATCAGCTGGAAGGTGGAAAGCGTCGACTCTCCCTCTTCCCGCTCGCTCGTGGGCCCCGAATTCGACGATGAGGGGAATCCCTACACCGATCGCGACTGGATCACCCTCGAACAGGCCTGCGCCCCGACCGGGAACGGCGGCGAAGGTCAGGCCATCGGTATCTGGGCCGACTACACCTATACCGACAGCCAGGGCAACGAGAAGACCAACCGCAATATCTTTGCGGGCACCCGGCTCATCTATGCCGAAAAGGCCAACGGGAACCCATGGAGCGACTGGAACTACGAAGGAAACGACCTCTACTGGTTCAAGGGCGGCCAATACAAGTTCCGCGCCTACTACCCCGAGCAGATCGGCGACAACGTCATCTCGTCGGCCACGGCCTCGACCTTCGTCATCGAATACCCGACCCACGACATGCAGGAGGATCTGCTGCTGGCCTACAACTACGTCAACACGACCGATCCGCAGGTCGACCTCAATCAGCCCGTCGCACTCCGATTCAGCCACGGTCTGGCGGCCGTCCGGTTCCTCGTCAAGGCCACCTATTCGAACACCGACTACCTTACTTCGTGCTGGCTTCAGAACGCCGGTTCGCGCGACTTCGCCACCTCCGGAATCCTCGCCTACGGATCGGAGACCGACGAGGAGAGCATCTCCTGGATCAACGGCTACAATCCGCCCGTCACCGAACGGATCTATTACTGGAAAAACTCGGGTGTCGAATTTTCGGCGGACCCCGCGGCCGGAACCTCAACCCCGGCCATGGCCTACACCCGGACCGGGACCTCGGAGGGTGAACTCTTCGCTCAAAACAACGGCTGGGTGCTGATCCTCCCCCAGCAATCGTCCGGAAACCTGCAGTTCTGCTTCACGACCCAGAGCGGCGAAGAGGGCGTCTATCGTGTCTCCATTCCCAAGGTGACCGAGCGCATCAAGGCCAGCGACGGCTCCGTGGTCGAAAGTACGGAATACCTCCCCGGAAAACGGTATACCTATACGATCTCGATCACCGAAACCAACCTCATCCTCGATCTGACGGTCGCCGACTGGAACGAACGCGAATCGTCACACAGCATCGTCTTCTGACAACGCCCCAAATTCAGCAACCATCATGTACGGCAAACTCTCCATACGCTATCTCGTTCCGATGCTCCTGGCGGCCCTCATCGGGTGCCGGCAGGCTGAAGAGGCCAGTCCCGTGACCCCCGACTCGCCCCGCGAACCGGCCAGTCTGGTCCTGACGTCGGACTTCTCGGCCCTGATCGCCTCCGCATCCCGGACCAACGACGCCGACGACAACACCATCCGCCACGTCTCGCTCTTCCTGATCAACTACCTCGAAAACCGGCTCGTGGCCTACCGCACTATCTATCCCGACGAGCAGACATACGACGATCGGGATGCCGAAAACGGCTTTGTCAACGAGGCTACCGGCGAGGTCGATCCCGCGCTGACCTCCGGGAAGGTGGTCCGCGTGACGTTCAACTACAACGATCCGAAACATGGACTGGCCGAAAAACTGACCCGCGGCACCTATCTCCTGCTCGCCGTGGCCAACTACTCGGAATCGGATCAGTTCGGGAACTCCGGAATCGCCCGGCAGATCAGCGACCTGATCGATCGCTACCGGAAAACGCCGGCAACCGGTATCAGCAACTTCCGCCAGGAGTGCGGCAACTTCTATGATCTGGTGCTGCAAATCCCCGTCAAAACCGACCAGAACAACCAGCAATACGCCCCCTACGTACGCCCCGGGAATGTCTCCATTCCGCTGAGCAACATGCAGACGCTGAATCTGATCTCCGGTACGAACCGCATGAGCGCCGAACTCAAGCACACGTGCGCCCGCCTGAGAATCGACATCTGCAACTACAGCGAACTGCCGCTGACGGTCGAGGATCTCTCGCTGAGTGACAACTTCACCCAGTCGGCCTGCTACCTCTTCTCGCGGGCCGACGGCGAAAACTACACCGATGCGGTCGTAAACGCAAACAGCGGCAAGGGTGCTCCGATCACAACCGACGCAAATGCACTCGTTCCCTTCGTCGAAAATACCGTCGTCACCAAGGATATGGGAGTCACGACGCTCTTCGACGGACTGATCTACGAAAGCCGCGACGAGGTGAACAACTACACCTACACGATCGGGGTCAACTACGGAAACAAGGACCTCACCCGCTACGAACTCAAGAACGGCGGACAACCCGTCACCTCGCTGGGCAACATGCAGGCACAGGGTCCCTACTTCCTGATCAAACGCAGCGACGCCGACAACTACCTCTATGTCGAAAACGACAAGGTATACGCTTCGACCGACAGCCGGACTCCCCAGCAGATTCTCGATCGGTGCGCCGGCGCAAACTACTACTACAACTATGTCTGGGAACTCGTATGGAGTGGAAACGGATCGGGCTACTACCTGAAAAACGTCCAAACCGGCGACTACATCGACAAAATCACCACCATATCAGGCACAACCGAAAGTTACCGGCTCGGGATGGTCGATCAGGCAGGCCGGGACAATAGCTACTCCATCATCATGTCCGGCAACTATTACCTCTTCATCTCGGACTATTACAGAAACCGCTACGGAACCAATGCCTACATCAACGTCCGGGCTGACACCTCTACCGCTACGGTCGTCGGATGGGACGGCAACGGCTCATGGTCGCAGTTTGCACTCTATCCCGTAGAACCGCAGCAAGGACTGGGCAGCCGGCAGCAAGTCGTGCTCAGGACCATCGACAAGGCGAGCGGTGTGGTGAGCGACGTGCACGAAATCCAACGCAACGACTTCATCCGCGTGCTGGTCGAGGTGTCGTACAACCCCGACAAGGGCGACTTCGAATTCTACGTCAACGACTGGGAAATCGGCGGCGGCGAGATAACCTTCAATTGATTCTGCGCGTATGAAACGATTCATAATACTCTGTCTGTCGACGCTCGGTCTGCTGACCGCAGGCTGCGTCAAGGAGCCTGAACTCGACGCTTCGCCGGTCGGCGAAGGCGAGGTCTGGGCCACGCTCGACTTCGGGCATACCGATTTCGAGAAAATTCAGGTCACCACCCGCTCGACGCTCGGGCTGATTGCCGAATCGCGCGTCACGAACCTCTATGTCTTCCTCTTCGACCGCAACGGGAACCGCGTCTACGGCCACTACTTCGACTACGACAACAAACGGTCGACCCGCTCTGAGGTCGTTGCGGCCAACGTCAACTGCTGGATGGTCGACAACCTCATGAATGAAGGCGAGCAGACCCGCGGTACGATACGCATGAAGATTCCCCAGCTCTCGGGCGGTACCTTCTACCTGGTGGCCAACCTCGATACCGACATGTTCAACATCTCGGCCGATAAGTTCAGCTTCATCCGTACGCGCGCCGAACTCGAGGCCATGGCGGCCGTGCTCAATCAGGAGATCACCTCCCGCAACGGCATGTTTCCCATGACGGGTCTGGCCGAAAACATCACCATTACCGAAAACGGAATCACCTCCCAAACGGGCGGCAGCGTCGAGATACCGCTGACCCGCATGGATTCGAAGATCGAAGTCCGCATCCGTCCCGCCGTCGGCAACGAAACCCTCGTCGACGACGGAGGTACGGAGACCATTCAGCGGATCAAGGGGTTCACTCCCGAATCGTGGCATGTTGTCAACCTGCCCAAGGGTTCGTTCCTGGTCGAACATCCCGTTACGGACGCGGGCGGCTACGACGCAGATAGCGGATTCTTCGACAGCCCCGAGGTCAACTTCGAAACCCAGACCGAAGAGAGTTTCTCCTACGTCAACGGCAACGGAACGCAGACGACTGTCACGGCTCCCGTCTACGGGTTCTCGTTCTATGCCTACGAAAACCGGCCCGCAGCCAAAAAGAGCGTTCCGGAATACCATCTGCGCGACAAACGGATCAAGGATGAGGCAGGGGCCTACGATACGACAAACGGATTGTGGGAGTATGCCCCCGAGACGGCCACCTATCTGGTCATCAAGGGCGAAGTGGTCATGGATGTCGACGTCAGCTCGGAGGCCAAAACTCAGACACTCAACGCTTCGGTTGTCTACTACATCCACCTGGGAGACATTGCCAACGACCTGAGCGACTTCGGTGTCAAGCGCAACACGCACTACACCTATACCGTCACCATCAAGGGCGTGGAGAATATTCAGGTCGAGGTGTCGACCAACGTCGAGAATGAATCCGGCGCCACGGGACACGTCTACATCGCCAAGGAGTCGATCTACACCTTCGACGCCCATTACGGCCAGCGTGTCTTCGCCTTCGACCAGGAGTCGATCACCTCGGAGGATGTCACCTGGTACGTAAAGACTCCGTTCGGCCGCGAGGGCATGCCCGAGGTAGTCAACGGCGCCGAGATCCCGAACGGTCTGGACTACAAGTGGGTGACGTTCCGCATCAACGAGATCGAGCCCTCGGGGCAGTACAGCCACCGCAACCGGAGCTACCACCCCGACGAGGTGATGGACGTCATCGAATTCTGCAGCTACATCCGCGAGCAGAAGACCCTCTTCGATAAAAACCGGCCGAACGACTTCCGTCTGGAGGAAGATCCCGAACTCAAGCGGCAATACCCCGACCGTCCGGACATCTACAACCGCTACCGGATCTACGCCACGATCTTCGTCGACGAATACTACTACGACAAGGACCCCATCTCGGGCGAGGTAAGGTCGACGCTCTGGAAGGAGTTCATCAACCAGCCCAACCGTACGATGCACATCCTCTGCGACACGGATTTCAGCGCCGACGGCGACAGTTCTACGACCGGCAGCGTCGTGACCATCCGTCAGCACTCGATCCAGTCGATCTTCGACACCACGAACGAGGAGCTCAGCACGGCCTGGGGCGGCGAGACAATCGACGAAACCGAAGGACACCTCTGGTTCTACAACCGCACCGAACGCCACGGTACCGTGTCCTACAACCAGAAGAACTTCGGCAATACCTCCCGCTCGAACGGACTCTACAACACGGTCCGACTCTGGGAACTGACCGACGGAAACGGGAACTTCAGCTACAAGCAGTGGAACGATTACCTCGATTACGACCGCGAGAACGACCATGAACAACTCTTCCTCAAGGACGATGACAATATTGCGACAGCCCGCTATACCTGTCTGATGCGCAACCGCGACGAAGACGGCGACGGCGTCATCGAGGCCTCGGAAATCAAATGGTATCTGGCGTCGATCCAGCAGTTGACGGCGCTCTACGTCGGCGATCAGGGCCTCTCGAACAACGCCAAACTCTACGACCGCTACAACGGTTACGGAAAGAATGACAGGGACGAAAACGGTTCGATCTATTGGCGCCGCCACATCATCAGCAGTACGCGTTGGGGTGGCTCCGATCTGGCCAACTACCCCACCATGCTCTGGGCCGAGGAGGGACTCTCGACGAGTGCCTACCAGCAATACAGCACGGGCAACAATGCAAAACCAGGCCGATACACCGTCCGCTGTGTCCGCAACCTGGGTATGGACCCCGCCAGCGAGTCCGAAGCCGTGGCCGCCATGAACGACGTCGACCACATGCCCGAATACTCGATCCGCTTTCAAACCGTCGAGGAGAACAATAACTCCACATCGGTCTACAAGTTCGACATGTCGCGGGTCAACAAAAAATCGACCCGTTACTACACCTCCCGCGAACTGGAACCCGGCGACGAGTACTCGGAATCGGCCCGCGTCTATTCCGCATTCGAAACCGGTCCGCTGGTGACCTTCACCGGCGGCGGCTACAACGCCCTGAAAGATATGATCGAACGCGGCGATTCGCCCTGTCCCGACGGATACCGTACTCCGAATATCCGTGAGGCCAGTCTGATGTCGAACTACATCACGTCGGATGTGAATAAGAGCTGGTGGAACAACCGGTATTCGCTCGTCAATACCTCCTATTCACTCGGAGAGTTGGGCAAATTCTACGACTGGGGCGTATCGTGGTACTGCACCGGCAATCACGTTACCATCGCACAGCCCAGCAACGCCACCTCGATCCGCTGCGTGAAAGATATCAAATAAACCGACGGGCGGAACAACCGCAAACTCTTCCGGAAAACAAGCCGGGAGGCAGATCCTTCGATCTGCCTCCCGGCTTTTCCGTTTTCACCATCCGCGGACGTCAAGCCGGGTTCCGGAATCAAAAGGAGCATTTCCGACCTCCGCTCCGGGAGCCTTCATCGGAATCGGGTTCGATGGCCACCTTGATCACCCCGTCGTCGTGGTGCTCGAAGAGGTAATAGGCTTCGTCGATCCGGCTTAACGGGTAACGGTGCGTGATGAACGGCGTGGTATCCAGTTTGCCCGCCTCGATCAGCCGGAGGATCTCCGCACAGTCGCACCCGTCGACGCCGCCGGTCTTGAAGGTGAGGTTCTTGCCGTACATCTCGGGTAGCGGAAGCACCTGCGGCCGGTCGTAGAGCGCCACGACCGTCACGATCGCATTGGGACGTGCACACTCCCACGCCAGACGGAAGGTATCCTCACCGCCGGCCACCTCCAGCACACGGTCGGCTCCGCCGTGGTCGCTGTGACGGAGGACAAAGTCGCGGCATTCGGCCGGACCTGTCACCAGCACCTCGGGATAATGGTCGCGGACGAATTGCTGCCGCTCGGGATCCCGTTCGCAGACGATCACCCGCCTGGGCTGCCGAAGCCGCACGCAAAGCAGCGTACAGAGCCCCGTCGGGCCGGCTCCGAGGATCAGGACCGTATCTTCGGGAGTGATCTCCGAGATGCGCGCCGCCCAGAAGCCCGTAGCCAGGATGTCCCCGACGAACAGCGCCTGCGAATCACTCACGGAGGCGGGAATCGGGGTCAAACCCTGATCGGCATGGGGCACCCGCACGTATTCGGCCTGACCGCCGTCGATCCGGCAGCCGAGAGCCCAGCCGCCGTCGGGATCGGAGCAGTTGTTCACGTAGCCGTGGCGGCAAAAGAAGCACTCGCCGCAGAAGGTCTCGACGTTGACCGCCACCCGATCCCCCGGACGGACCGTGGTCACACCGGCCCCGACGGCCTCCACCACGCCGACCATCTCGTGTCCGACGGTGATGCCCGGAACGGCCCGCGGCACACTCCCGTGTTTGATATGCAGGTCGCTCGTGCAGATGCTGCCGAGCGTCACGCGGACCAGCGCATCGTGCGGATCCAGCAAACGGGGCATCGGCTTGTCGAGCAGCTCGAAACGCCCCTTTTCAACATACGTGCAGGCTAACATGAATACCTCATTTATCTGCGCACAAAGATAACCATTCGCGTCCGATATTGCACCAAAAAAAGAAGGGAATTCAGCAGGTTCGCCAATCCCGGAGGGAAGAGAGCGACACGGAGGGAGCCGGAGTTGGAACCGAAAGGCTGATCAGCGGCCGATCAGCAGATCGTCGAGACGGACCTTCGGCACGTAGTGCACCCCCTCGCGCCGGTAATAGGCATGGCTTTCGCCGGCTGCGATCTCGGTCAGTTCGATCCGTTCGGCACCCCGGCCGATGGCCAGAATCAGCAGCGGGTCGAGAGGCAGGCCGAGCGTCTCCCGCACCCGCGCGGGGTTGAAAGCCCCGATGCAGATGCCGTTCAGCCCGATCTCGGCAGCCCGCAGCAGCATGCTCTGCGCCGAGATGCCGAGGTCGATATCCACATAGCGATCTTCGGGGAGCGTCGAACAGATGACGATGAAGGCGTTGGGTTCGGTGCCGGGCAGCGGAAGGTGCAGTTCGGGGAGCGCCGCCCCGAGGCGGATCAGCGGCAGCAGCTGCGGCGCCTCGTCGGCAAGGACCGGCCGGAAGCGCAGCACCTGCTGGTTGCGGGCCGACGGAATGCGGGTATTGACCTCGATCAGGGTCCGCAACTGGTCCTCCCGGACCACAAAACGGGGATCATACCCCCGGTAACTGCGATTGCGGAGCAAGAGTCTGGTAAGTGTCACGGCGGGCCGGTGTACGGGAGCCTCGGCCCGCGCCCGATACTCCTCCATCTTCCGTCCCAGGTAGTTGTCAGCCATATATGTTCAGAATGATTTGCCGCCGCAAATTACAAAATCCCCGGCGGAAAAGCAAGATCCCGAAACCGGGCGGGCGGTTTCGGGATCGAAAGACGGAGTCGTCGGCGCGGATCAGGCCGCAGCGGTGTGTTTGCGGACGATGCGCATGAACTCCTCGCCGGTGATCGTCTCGCGCTGCATGAGATAGTCGGCCGCCTCGTCGAGGATCGCACGGTGCGACGAGAGGATCTCCCGAGCCTTCCCGTGGGCCTCCTTCACGATGCGCAACACCTCACGGTCGATATCGGCGGCCGTCTCCGAGGAGCAGGTCAGCGAATTGTCGCCCCCCAGATAGGCGTTGTTGACCGTCTCGAGCCCCATCATGTCGTACTTGTCGCTCATGCCGAAGCGGGTGACCATGGCGCGGGCCAGCCGCGTGGCCTGCTCGATGTCGTTCGAGGCCCCGGTGGTGATGCTTCCGAAGACCAGCTCCTCGGCCGAACGTCCGCCCGTCAGCGTTGCAATGCGGTTGAAGAGGTTTTCGCGGCTCAGCAGCACCTGTTCGCCCTCGTCGACCTGCATCGTATAGCCAAGGGCTCCCGACGTTCGCGGAATGATCGTGATCTTGTGGACCGGCGCCGAGTCGGTCTGCAGGGCAGCCACCAGCGCATGGCCGATCTCGTGGCAGGCAACGATGTGCTTCTCCTCGGCGGTGAGCACCGAATGCTTCTTCTGCGCCCCGGCCAGCACCGTCTCGACACTCTCCTCGAGATCGGACGTCGTCACCGAGCGGCGCCCCTGCCGCACGGCCCGCAGCGCCGCCTCGTTGACGATATTGGCCAGTTCGGCCCCCGACGATCCGGCCGTGGCCTGCGCCACGATCGAAAGATCGACCTCGTCGTGTTTCACCTTGGCCAGATGCACCTCCAAAATGGCCTTGCGCCCCTCGAGATCGGGCAGCTCCATCTGGATGCGGCGGTCGAAACGTCCCGGACGCAGCAACGCCCGATCGAGGCTCTCGGGACGGTTCGTGGCGGCCAGAATCACGACGCCCTTGCGGCCGTCGAAGCCGTCCATCTCGGTCAGCAACTGGTTGAGGGTCTGTTCGCGTTCGTCGTTGCCGCCGAACGTCGAGTCGCGGCGCTTGCCGATGGCGTCGATCTCGTCGATGAAGATGATGCACGGAGCCTTTTCCGAGGCCTGCTTGAAGAGGTCGCGGACCTTGGCCGCACCCATGCCGACGAACATCTGCACGAACTCCGACCCCGAAAGGGCAAAGAACGGCACTTTGGCTTCACCGGCCACGGCACGTGCAATGAGCGTCTTGCCGGTTCCCGGAGGACCGACCAGCAGGGCGCCCTTCGGCAGCGTGGCACCGATTTCGGCGTATTTCTTCGGATTGTGCAGGAAGTCGACGATCTCGGTCAGCGCCTCCTTGGCCTCGTCCTGACCGGCCACGTCGGCAAACGTGGTCTTCACGTCCGAATCGGCGTAGATCCGGGCTCCGCTGTTGCCGAACGAAAGGAAATTCCCGCCGGCTCCCATGCGGGCCTGAATGCTCCGGCTGGCCTGTTTCCAGAGCATGAAGAAGATCAGTCCCGGAAGGATCCACATCAGAATAAAGTTGAGAATCGGCGAATTCTCCTCGGGGACAACCTCCGTGAAGGAGATCTTGCCGCTGTCGTTCGGGCTGGAGGCCGTCAGCAGCCGGTCAACCAGTTCGGGATCTTCGACGGCTCCGGTGCGGAACGTTGCGGTTTTGCCCTCGTCGGTCCGGGCCGTAAAGTAGATCTGGCCGCTCTTGATCATCACCTCGCAGACCTTGCCGGCATTGACCTGCTCGACAAAGGTGCCGTAATCGGTCGTGGTGATCCGCCCCGGGCTGAAAAGCGGAAAAACGAATGCGTTGAGAAACAACACGATCAAAACGCCCCACAAAATTGCCGGAAAAGGATTGCCGCGGCGTGGAGCGGGCGTTGGTGTTTCCTGTTTGTTGTTCATGCGTCGAAATTGTTTGATTCGGCCACAAAGATCCGCTTTTCCGGCGGGAAACAATCCCCGATTTGCCATCAAGAGTGTCGAAATATTCGCCAAATGGTCCTGGCGGCTGCTGATCCGCGCAGCAAAATCGGTTTCCCGTGCGAAGCAATGACCCTGACAACACCGGCCCGGCCCCGGAGGCTGCACGGCCCGGCCGGAACTCCGCACCGAAGATTCCACCCCACCGGTTTGTCACAACAATGTCACATTCATGTCGCACGGGCGAAAAAACGTTCGCATTCCTTTGTCGTGTCAACAGGAATAGTGAGATGTCCGAAACCAAACACTTCAAGACCATCGTAATGTCCGATGTCCACCTCGGGTCGAAATGGTCGAAAGCCAAGGAGGCCAACCGTTTTCTGAAGTACCATACCTGCGACACGCTGATCCTCTGCGGCGACATCATCGACGGCTGGGAGCTTCTGCGCGGACGGCGCGAAAAGTGGAAACGCCGCCATACGAACTTCATCAGCCGCCTGCTCGACCTTCAGCACGACACCCGCATCATCTATCTGCGGGGCAACCACGACGACTTTCTCGACCGCATCCTGCCGCTTCAGTTCGCCAACATCTCCATTCAGAAGGATTACACCTACACGAGTTGCGGGAAACGTTACTACGTGCTTCACGGCGATGTCTTCGACCACGTGACCTCCTCGATGCGGTGGCTGGCCAAGGCGGGCGACGTGGGCTACTCGCTGCTCATGTGGGTCAACCGGCTCTACAACCGCCGCCGCCAGCGGCGCGGCCTGCCCTACTACTCCGTCTCGCAGCGGATCAAACAGAAGGTCAAGGCGTCGGTTTCGTACATCAGCGACTTCGAACAGCATCTGGTCCGTGTGGCCCGGCAGAAGGGGTGCGACGGCGTCATCTGCGGACACATCCACCAGGCCGACCAGCGGATGATCGGCGAGATGCTCTACCTCAATTCGGGCGACTGGGTCGAGTCGCTGACAGCTCTGGCCGAAGACTACGACGGCACGTGGCGGATCCTCCGCTACGAAGAGGACAAACCCGAACGGTAATGCGTTATCTCTTTGTCATTCAGGGGGAGGGGCGCGGCCACCTGACCCAGGCGCTGTCGCTGGCCTCGATGCTGCGCCGCCACGGTCACGAGATCGTCGGGGTGCTGGTCGGGCGCAGCCCCGAGCGGCGTCTGCCGGAGTTCTTTGTCCGGAAAATCGGCCTTCCGATCACCGAATTCGAGGCTCCGCAGTTTGCCTTCGACCGCTCGAACCGCAGCGTCAGCCTGCTGCGCACGCTGCTGTGCAACCTCTCGCCGCGCCGCGCCAGGGCCTTTGACCGCAGCATGCACCTGATCCGCGACCGCATCCGCGAACTGCGCCCCGACCGGATCGTGAACTTCTACGAACTGCTCACCAGCCTGACCGTCCGCCGCTTCGGGATCCACATTCCGATGACGGGCATCGCCCACCAGTTTCTGCTCAACCACTCGCGCTATCCCTTCGCCCGTCACACCGGCATCCAGGGGCGGTTGCTGCGGCTTCATGCCCGACTGACTGCCTGCGGATGTTCGGAACTGCTGGCCCTCTCGTTCCGGCCCGACGAGGCCGACACTCGCCACCACATCCGTGTCGTACCCCCGCTGCTGCGCCGCGAAGCCCTCAGCGGCGTTTCATCGAACGGGGATTTCATCCTCGGATACATGGTCAACAACGGCTTTGCACGCGATCTGCGCAGCTGGTGCGGCAACCATCCCCAATGTTCCGTCCACGTCTTCTGGGACCATCCGCTCTCGCCCGAGACGTGGTACGCCGAGGGGCGTCTGGTTCTTCACCGACTCGACGACCGGCTTTTTCTCGACATGATGCGCAGCTGCCGGGGCTACGTCACCACGGCCGGATTCGAATCGGTCTGCGAGGCGATGTACCACGGCAAGCCGATGATGCTCATCCCGGCCCACATCGAACAGCGGATCAATGCCGCCGATGCGGCCGCCTCGGGGGCCGGCATTACGGCCGATCGTTTCGACCTGGACCGATTCAACGCCTTTCTCGCCTGCCGGCCCCAACCCGATCCGGGGTTCCGCCGCTGGGTCGACTCGGCCGAAGGGCATTTTCTGCAACTTCTGACCCGATCGTAAAATCCCGATATGGACTATTCGTTCAACAACCGCGAGTTGAGCTGGCTCTCGTTCAACGAACGGGTTCTGCAGGAGGCGCAGGACCCGAGCGTTCCGCTGCTCTCGCGCCTGCAGTTCCTGGGCATCTATTCCAACAACCAGGATGAATTTTTCCGGGTCCGCATCGCCAACCTGATGCGGCTGAAGCGTTCGCGCAAGCAACGCAACCGACAGCTGCTTGGCGGATATACCCCGGCCGCCCTGCTCGAGGCGGTGAGCCGCCGGGCCGACCGCGGGCAGGAGCTTTTCGTCTCGACCTATCGCGACATTCTCCGCCGGATGGAGGCGTGCGGCATCCGCGTCGTCGACGAAAAACACCTCTCCGAGTCGCAGCAGCGTTTCTGCCGCGACTACTTCGCCACGGTGGTCTCGCCGCGTCTCGTGCCCCTCATCCTGCGCAAATCGGTCAAGATTCCCTTCCTTCCCGACGGAAACGCCTATCTGGGCGTGAAGATGACCTGCGACGAGGAGCGTTCGACCCGCTATGCCGTCGTCTGCATTCCGGTCAGCTCGGCCTGTCCGCGTTTCGTCGTGCTCCCCTCCGAGGAGGGGTACAGCGACGTGATCTTTCTCGACGACGTGATCCGCCTGATGATCGACGACATCTTCTTCATGTTCACCTACGACCGGATCTCGGCCCATACGTTCAAGATCATGCGAGACGCCGAACTGACGATCGACGACGACGTCTCGAAGAGTCTCTTCGAACGCATTGCCGAAGGGGTCGAGGAGCGTCGCTACGGCTCTCCGATCCGCCTGATCTACGACCGTCAAATGCCGCAGGATCTGCTCGACGTACTGGTCGGCAAGCTGAAACTTAAACCCGAAATGCTGGCTCCGGGCGAACGCTACCACCTGATGAAGGATCTGATGAAGTTTCCGCGGGTGCGTCCCGAGCTGCTCACGGCCAATCCCGAGCCGCTGCACCATCGCGACATTCACCCCTTCCAGAGCATTCTGAAGGTGGTGCGGCGCCGCGACCTCTTTCTCAACTACCCCTACCACCCGTTCCAGCACTTCATCGACTTTCTGCGCGAGGCGGCGATTGATCCGCGCGTCGAGAGCATCTTCATCACGCTCTACCGCACGGCCGAACACTCGAAGGTGATCAACGCCCTGGTCAACGCCGCCCGGAACGGCAAACAGGTGGCCGTGCTCGTCGAGTTGAAGGCGCGCTTCGACGAGGAGCAGAACATCGAACACACCGATCTGCTCCAACGCGAAGGGGTGCGCATCCTGCATACGATCGAGGATCTGAAGGTGCACAGCAAGATCGTGCTCATCGAGCGTCACGAAGGATCGGGCCTGCGCGGCTACGCCTACATCGGCACCGGGAACTTCAACGAGGATACGGCGCGCATCTACAGCGACTACGGTCTGCTGACGGCCCATCGGGGCATTGTCGAGGATGTGCGCAACGTCTTCGGCTTTCTGATGAACAGCCACAAGCGCTACCGCTACAAGCACCTGCTGGTCTCGCCCTACTACATGCGCGACGCCTTCACCGAACTCATCGACCGCGAGATCCGCAATGCCCGCAAGGGCCGTCCGGCCTACATCCGGGCCAAGTGCAACTCGCTGACCGACGAGCGGATCATCGAACGCCTCTACGAGGCCGGGCGAGCCGGCGTGGAGATCCGGCTGATCGTGCGCGGGGCCTGCTGCCTGCAGCCTGCGGTCCAGGGGATGAGCGACCGCATCCGGGCCATCAGCATCGTGGACAAGTACCTCGAACACGCCCGGCTCTACCTCTTCGCCAACGGCGGCGACGAGGTGGCCTACATCGGATCGGCCGACTGGATGTCGCGCAACCTCGACCGGCGGGTCGAGGTCTGCACACCGATCCTCGACCGGCAGATTCTGCAATGTCTCCACCGGGTCTTCGACCTGCAGTGGGCCGACAACGTCAAGGCCCGCGACCTGGCCGACCAGGAGCATAACCCCCATATTGAAGCGGCTCCCGGAGCCGAACGCCTCCGCAGCCAGACCGCCCTCTACGACTTTTACAAGGAACAGGAAAAATGATGAATCGAGAGACTTTCGGAGCCATCGATATCGGCTCGAACGCCATCCGGCTGCTGATCGACTATGTGGAACAATACGAGGATCAGCGTACGGAGTACAAGAAGGCTGCCTTCGTGCGGGTTCCCGTCCGTCTGGGCGACGACGTCTTCCTGCGGGGGCATATCGGCAACGACCGTGCCGAGGCGCTGTGCGACGCCATGCAGGGATTTGCGGCGCTGCTCCGGGCCTACGGCGTGCGCGACTACCGCGCCTGCGCCACCAGTGCCATGCGCGAGGCGGCCAACAGCCGCGACATTCTCGAACGCGTGCGGCTTCGCAGCGGCATCACGGTCGAGACGATCAGCGGCGAAGAGGAGGCCGAGACGATCTTTGCGGCCGGGGGACTCAAGGAGCGTCTCGATCCGACGAAAAGCTACCTTTATGTCGACGTGGGCGGCGGCAGCACCGAGATCGTCGTCTACGCCCTGGGGCGGAAACAGGCGGCCGAATCGTTCCGCCTCGGGACGGTCCGCATCCTGAGCGGGGCGACCGACCCGGCCGAATGGAAACGGTTCGAGGAGTGGCTGGTCCGAATGGCCGAGGCCTACCGTCCGACGGTCATCATCGGTTCGGGCGGCAACATCAACAAGGTGCACAAGCTGCTCGAAAAGCGGTCCCGGGAAGCGATCCGCGCCAAGGAGCTCACGGCTCTCTATGAGCGGCTGCGGAGTCTGAATGTCGTGCAGCGCATGGAGCAGTTCTACCTGAATCAGAGCCGGGCGGAGGTGATTGTTCCGGCTCTTGGGATCTTCACCGACGTGACACGCCTCTGCCGGATCGGGACGATCGATGTTCCGCGACAGGGACTGGCCGACGGCATCATCCGACAACTTTACCGCCAATATAATCTCCCATACCGGTAAACCATGGAAGAGCACAATCGCCCGCTTGCGGAAAAAGCCCGTCGCATCGACCGCGAATTGCGCACCGCAGGTTGCATCACCCTCGCCGAGCTGTCCGCCCGGACGACACTCACCGCCGAGGAGCTTCTGCCGGCACTCGGCTGGCTGGCCTGCGAGGGGAGGGGGCGATTCGTCTTGACAAGGAGACGATCCATGCGCTGCAGTCGGAATTTTATTTCTGAGTGGGTGGCAACCGGACAAAAATTTCTATCTTTGTCTGTAACTACCCTACTAAAACGACCGACCGATGAACCGAACCGCACGATGGCTGCTTCTGCTGCCCCTGCTGCTGAACCTCTCCTGCCGACAGACGGCACCGCTCGATACCTGCATCATTCCGCAACCGCAAGAGACTGAACCGCTCGGCGGCGTGCTGAATCTCGAACGCCCGCTCCATGTCGAGATCGAATCTCCCGACTCGGAAGCCCTTGCCGCCTGGATCGTGACCACCGGCCTTCCGCTTGCCGATCCGAGCCGGGAGGGACAACCGGTCCGTTTTCCGCAACTGCGGCTGGCCTGCAGCGACGACGCCTCACTGCCCGAATCGGAGGAGGGCTACCGGCTCGAGATCACGCGCCGCGGTGTGGAGATCCTCTCGCGGGGCGAAGCGGGCCTCTTCTACGGTCTGCAAACGCTGCAGCAGCTCTATGATCACTACGGCGCGGAACTTCCCTGCATGCGGATCACCGATGCACCGCGCTTTCCGTACCGGGGCCTGCACCTCGACGTGTCACGACACTTTTTCGACAAGGAGTTCGTCAAGAAACAGTTGCGGATGATGGCCCGCCTGAAGCTGAACCGCTTCCACTGGCATCTGACGGACGGAGCCGGCTGGCGGATCGAGATCGACCGCTACCCGCAGCTGACCGACGTGGCAGCCTGGCGTCGCGGCGCGACGTGGCAGCAATGGCGCGACGGCGGCCACCGCTACTGTCGGCGCGACGATCCGGAAGCCTCGGGCGGCTACTACACGAAAGCCGACATCCGCGAGGTGGTGGCTCTGGCCGATTCGCTGCATATCACCGTGATTCCCGAGATCGAGATGCCCGCCCACTCGGAGGAGGTGCTGGCGGTCTATCCGGGACTCAGCTGCACGGGCAAACCCTATGCGACGGGCGACTTCTGCATCGGCAACGAGGCGACATTCGAATTTTTGGAACATGTTCTCACGGAGGTCATGGAGCTTTTCCCCTCGGAGTGGATCCACATCGGAGGCGACGAAGCCTCGAAGCAGGGCTGGAAGAGTTGTCCGAAATGCCGGGAACGGATGCGCCGTGAGGGGCTGGCATCGGTCGACGAACTGCAGAACTACGCCGTCCACCGCATCAACGGGTTTCTGGCCGGACACGGCCGGCGATTGATCGGCTGGGACGAGATTCTGGACGGCGGACTGGCACCCGATGCGGTGGTCATGTCGTGGCGCGGCGAGGAGGGCGGACGGAAAGCCGCCGCAGCGGGCCACGAGGTGGTGATGACCCCGGGGTCGCACTGCTACTTCGACGGCTACCAGGACAATCCCACCACCGAGCCGCAGGCCTTCTCGGGCTATCTGCCGCTGCGCAAGGTCTACGCGTACGATCCGGCGCCGGATGCGATGCCCGGCCGCGAATGGATCCGGGGCGTGCAGGCCAACCTCTGGACCGAATACATCCCGACCCCCGAACAGGCTGAATACATGCTCTACCCGCGCCTCTTCGCGCTGGCCGAGGTAGCGTGGAGCCAACCCGGGCAGAAGAATTTCGACGATTTTCACCGCCGGGCGCTCGACCTCACCGAGCGGATCCGCCGGGCAGGCTATAACGCCTTCGACCTCGCACACGAAGCGGGCGAACGCCCTGAATCGCTCACCGAGACGGATCATCTGGCCCGCGGCTGCCGGGTCGACTACGCCACACGATGGCGGGATCAGTATGCGGCCGGCGGAGAGACGGCACTGACCGACGGTCTGCGCGGTTCATGGAGTTACGGTACGCGCTGGCAGGGATTTCTCGATGATATTGACGTGACGATTGATCTTGGCACGACGAAGCCTCTGCACGAGATCACGGCGGACTTCATCCAGTGGTTTTCGGCGTGGGTATGGCTTCCGATGCGGGTTGAGATTGCGGTTTCGGACGACGGCCGCGAATTCCGCACGCTGGCCACCCTGACGAACGACTACCCCGAAGAGGCCGAACGCCCCGAATACCGTGCCTTCGGCTGGCAGGGCGAGGCCCGGGGGCGTTATGTCCGCTACCGCGCCTGGCGCAACGACCGTCCGGGCGGCTGGCTCTTCACCGACGAGATCATCGTCCGCTGACCCGCCGCCCCCGACGTCCCGCCACCCGACACCCCGACGTCCCGACATCCCGACACCCCGACGTCCCGACATCCCGACACCCCGACCAACAGAGCGCCGGCCCCGGAGATCTCCGGAGCCGGCGCTTTTCGTTCGTCAGCCCTGCCCTCCGGCACAGCCGACCATCGCGTAACGGCAACACCTATCCGACGTACTCGTAACCCAGCCGGTCAATGGCCGCAATGATCTTCTTCGGGTCGAACGTTCCCTCGACGTGAGCCGTTCCAGCCGCCAGATCGACCTCGACCGACGTCACACCCTCGACCTGCGACAGTCCCCGTTCGACGTTGGTCTTGCAGTGGTTGCACATCATGCCTTTGATCTTGAACGTGTTTTTCATATCCGTATTGGTTTTGGCTTTGCGATAGCGCTTGAAGAGAGCCGCGGCGAGCAGCACGACGAAGAGGATGCTCGATGCGACCTGCCACCAGGGAGTGGCCGCGGCATGCGAACAATGACCGGCCATCATCGTCGACTGCAGGGGCTGAAACCACTCGGCAGGCAGCAGCGTGTCGATCGCCAAACCGAAACCGATGGCCCCGACGATGATGGCCGCCAGATAGAGCAGCAGCGTGCGGCGTCCGAGGACCTTTCCGATGACCAGAATGGCGGCCATGTTCGTGGCCGGTCCGGCCATCAGCAGCACGAGCGCGGCACCGGGCGAGAGACCCTTGAGCATGAGCGCCGCCGCAATGGGCACCGAACCCGTGGCGCAGAGATACATCGGGATCGCGAGCGCCAGCACGAGCAGCATGCCCCACAGCGGGTGCTGCGCCGAGACGGCAAAGAGGTCATCCGGCACGAAGATCGTAATGGCTCCGGCCAGCAGCAGCCCGATGACGAGCCAGCGGCCGATGTCCTGCATCATCTCGCCGAATCCGTAACGCAGCGCCGAGAGGCAGCGCCCGAGGAACGACAACCGCTTCGGCGCTTCGGCGGAGGCGGTGCAGCTCAACGGAGCCTCGTCGCGGCAGGCAGCACCGACCAGCGCACCGCCGACCAGCGCCGTCGTGAAGGCCGCCACGGGACGCAGCAGCGCAAAGGGCAGGCCGAGCAGTCCGGCCGTTGCCAGAATGGAGTCGACGCCGGTCTGGGGCGTCGCAATGAGGAACGAGACCGTGGCGGCCTTCGAGGCCCCCTCGCGGTGCATGGCCATGGCCGTGGGGATCACCCCGCACGAACACAACGGCAGCGGCACGCCGAACAGGGCGGCCAGCGCCACCGAGCGGAAGTTGTTGCGGGCCAGATAACGGGCATAGAACCGCCCGGGCACGAAGGCGTGCAGCAACCCGGCAATCAGGAAGCCGAGCAGCAGATAGGGCGACATTTCGTTGAGCAGCGCCACGAACGGCATGAGATACTCCTGCATGAGAAGCGGTAGTTTTTACGCCGCAAAGGTAACCAACCCTCTCCGCCGCGGTGTTACAGATTTCCCGATATTCGTTACAGGATTTTTCGAGGGAGAGAGCCACCGGGGCACCTTCCCTGACGAAGCCCCGCACGCCGCCCTTCACGATGCGCCGACCGCCATGAACGGCCCGACACCCCCCCCCCGACACCGATCGACTATACCTTGTCGAGCGTCTGCCTTCGTCCGCCGCCCGACTGCCGGTATCGGCTCGGGGTCAACCCGGTGACCTGCTTGAACTGGGCGCTCAGATGGGCGACGCTCGAATAGCCGAGCCGGAAGGCGATCTCGGCCAGCGGGAGTTCGTCGTAGACGAGCAGCTCCTTGACGCGTTCGATCTTCTGGGCGATGAAATACTTCTCGACCGTACGGCCCTCGGTCTCGGAGAAGAGGGCGCTGATCTGACGGTAGTCGACGCGCAGCCGCTCCTGCAGATAGTCCGACAGCCGCACGTCGGGCACCACCTCCGAACCGCGCACCAGCTCGATCACGGCACGCTTGACGGCCTCGATCAACCGTTCGCGCCGATCCTCCAACAGTTCGAAGCCCAGCGCCTCGAGCCGTGCGGCCAACCCGGCCTTGCGTTCGGACGACAACTCCCCCACGATCTCGACCTCGCCCAGCCGGACCGATACAACCCGGCAGCCGAACCGTTCGAGTTCGGTGCGGACGACCATCACGCAGCGGTCGCAGACCATGTTTTTGATGCGCAGTACCACGTCGGCAAAGATAGGGAAAACCTCCGAAAAAACGAGCGGCGGCCCAACCGAAGTCCGACCACCGCCCGCAGCCCGCCGTATGGAGCCATCCGGAGCCGTTCGGAGCATTTAGCGACCCGTCACCCGCATATAACGGGCCATCGCCGTACGATAGGCGGCAAAGGCCGACGTCAGGTTGTTCCGACTTTGGGTGTAGAGGGTTTCGGCATCGAGCAGATCGGTCAGCGGAGCGGTTCCTGCCTGATAGAAATTGCGGTTCTCGCGCAGGTTCTCCGTTGCGGAGTCGACCGAACGCCGGGCCAGCACAATCTGGGCATAAGCCTCCTGCAGGTCGCTCCACGACTTTTCGATCTCCACGGCCAGCATTTCACGGGCCTGCAGACGGTCGTTTTCGGCCAGATCCTCGCGGATCCGGGCCTTTTTCAGGGCATGAGCCCCGCCCCACCACGCGGAGATCGGCACCGACACCTGGGCAAAAACCATCCCGTCGTCGACATCCTTCTCCGTCATGTTGTAGTAGAGATACCCGGCCCCGACACCGACCGTCGGCAAGCGCTTGCCGCGCTCCATGCGCGTCTGGTACCTCTGCGCCTCAACGTTCTTTTCGGCCAATTGATACTCGACCCTCCGGTCGACGGCCTCCTCGACCGGAACATAGCAGGCTCCCGGTGCTTCGGGTTCGCTCCAGTCGGCGGCCGCCACATCGAACCCGTGCCAGTCGACGCCGATATACTGAGCCAGCAGGAGTTTCATGACCTTCAGTCCGTTTTCGACCTTTAGGCGGTTCGAGGCGACCTCCTGCTGCCGCAGTTCGACGCGCAGCAGATCGTTCGTCGTGACGAGACCGGCCTTGACCGAGAGTTCCACCTGGCGGTGGATCTCGGCAAGCTGGCGTTCGACGGCCCCGATGGTCGAGAGGTTGTCCTTCAGGGCGACGATCTGCCAGTAATAGGTATCGGTCTGCTCGCGCACCTCGCCTTCGGTTTTCCGCACCTGCAGTTGCCCGACCTCCTCGCCCAGGCATGCAAGTTTGTTGCCGTTGACGATTTTCAGACCGGCGAACACGGGCTGAACGGCCGTCACACAGCCGAACATGCCGCGCTTGACCATCGAGATCGGCAGATTCATCGTCCCCATCTGGGGGATCGTCAGCCCGAAATCGGCCTGCACCAGCCCGTGCTGCGCCTGGAAGGCGCCGCCCGAAGCGGAAATCTGCGGGAAATAGTTCGTCAAGGCCTCGTGACGGGTCTGCAGGGCAGCCTCGAGATCGAAGCGTGCATCTTGCAGCGTGCGGTTGTGCCCGACGGCGGCCTGACGGCACTCCTCAAGCGTGAGGCTCCGGGCCCCGGCCTGCCCGATGGAAAGAAGGCCCGCCGTCAAAAAGAGAGCTATGAATCGTGTTTTCATCACTACTTGTAGATTTTGGAATAGAGAACCGGAAGAATCGTCACCACGAGGATCAGCGACCCAATGCCGCCGGCAAAGATCGTCACGCCGACCGGCGCCCAGAAACTGCTGCCTCCGAACATCATCGGCACCACGCCCACGACCGTCGTGGCCGTCGTCAGGAAGATGGGCACCATGCGGCGCTTGCCGGCGTCGCAGGCGGCCAGACGCGCCGACCAGTGGCACGTTTTGCGCTTGTCTTCGGCGTGCTGATACATCAGGATGACGTTGCGCACGATCATGCCCAGCAGCGTGATGAATCCCAGCACGGAGGTCAGACCGATCGTAGATCCGGCGATCCACAACCCCACCATCGCCCCGAACAGACAGAGCGACATGGCGGCCATGATGACCAGCGAGATGCCGAACTTGCGGAAGTTGACGAGGATAAAGAAGAAGATGATGACCAGCGAGAAGGCCAGTCCGCAGATAATCGGCGGGAGGTTCTCCTCATCGAATTCGCGGGCACCTCCCACCTCGGTTGCAACCCCTTGCGGCAAGCGGAGTTCGTTGTCGATCACGCTGCGGATCTCGGCCGTTTTCCGCATGGCATTGACGCCGCGCTGGAGATCGGCCGAAAGTTGACGATAAACTGCGCAAAGTTTTTTCCGGCGATCTGCGGGGCATAGCTCATCTGGAAGCGGGGCGACGAACAGCCTACGAACGAGGTGACGGACTTTACCCGATCGTCGGCACACAGCATCCGGTAGAGGGAGTCGGCGACGGCAGCCGTCCGTTCGACGGGCGTATCGGGGCGCAGATAGATCTCCACGGCAAACTGGTCGCGGTCGGCGAAGGGCATCATGCGGAACTTGAGCTGCGTGGCGATGAGCAGGGCGACAACCACCGAAGCGATACCCATCGAGATCGTCAGCCAACCGTGGCGGAAGGTCCAGGCCAGCACCCGCCGGTAGAGGTTCTGCACACGGTCCGTCAGCGAGACCTTACCCTCCGGACGGGGTTGCACGACCGGGATGATCAGCACCTCGAGGAAGGGGATCACCAGCACGGCCAGCAGCAGCGAGACCATCAGATTGATCGTCACCGTCCAGGGGAAGAAATTCAGGAAGTCGCGGAACATGCCCGACAAGGTGAAGAGCAGCGGATAGAAGATCATGCAGATGCAGACCGTCGCCAGCAGCAGCGAGGGGAAGAACTCGCGGGCGCTCTCGACGGCGGCATACCAGCGCGAATAGCCTCGTCCGAGGTAGTCGAGATAGCCGTCGATGACGACGATCGAGTTGTCGACGATCATTCCCAGCACGACGATCAGAGCGGCCAGCGTCACCGTGTTGAACGGGATGCCGCACAGATACATCACCCCGATGGAGATGAACGTCGACAGGGGGAATGGTGATGGCGGCCACCAGCGCCACGACTCCGGCCGGCAGCTGGGCCTTGAACGAGACGAGGCCGTGTTTGATCTTCGACCAGACTTCGTCCTTGTTGTTGACATCGTCGTTGAGTTCGACCATCACGTAACACATGCCGTTCTGCGACGTGGAGGTGGCCTTGTGGCGTTTGACCTCCTTGTAGATCATCAGGAACTGTTCGAGGGGCCTGGCCAGCTGCTGCTCGACCTCTTCGGAGGTAGCGCCGGGATAGAGGCCGACGACCACCCCCTGGCGGATCGTATACTCGGGGAACTCCTGCTTGGGAATGTGCCCCAGCGCATAGATTCCGAAGAGGAACAGACAGCCGATGATGAGGAACGTGATGCGGAAGTTCCGCATGGCCCAGGCTATGACGTTGTTCGAGCTTTTCATGGCAGGACGACTTTGGAACCCTGACCGATCTTCTGCATGCCGTCGACAACGATGCGGTCACCCTCCCGGAGGCCCTCTTCGATCACGACGCCGTTTTCGACGAAGCGGCCCGTGCGGACATCGGCCCTGACGACCGAATCGCCCTGTACACGCCATACGAAACGGGCCCCGTTGCCGGCCTGCTGTACGGCCCTCACGGGCACGGCGATCTCCTCGAGGGCCGTTGCGGGCGTCACCGTCACGCGACAAACCATTCCGGGAAGCAGCCGTCCGTCGCGGTTGCCCAACGACGCGCGCACGTCAGCTGCTGCAGACGCTGCGAGGCATCGCGGGCCTGTTCGAAAGCGGCCCTGGCGGCCTCGAAGGTCTGGCGGGCCGAGGTAGGATCGAGTTCGGCCGGCAGTTCGCCTTTTCGGACACGGGCGCCCCCGTCGGCACAGACTCTCATCAGGGTTCCCGCGACGGGGAAACTGAGAGCAGCGGAGTTCTGCTCCTCGATCACACCCACATAAATACCGGCATTGATGTCCTCGCGGGGTTCGACGACGAGGGATTCGTCGAGGAGGAGCAGCCGGCCGCCAGCAGGAGCAGGGCTCCAAAAACAGCACGTTTCATATCGAAGAAATTTTTTACATTGGATTTTGGTGCAAAGGAAGGTTTTTCGGGGAGAAGGGGAAAGGCCGACCCATTGTTTTTTGTTCCAAAGGTTCGATCCGGATCACTGCCGACCTGAAACATTGCACGCTGGTCTCCCACACGATGTTTGTCTGCCCGCCGGGCCGGATCGTCCAGGTGGAGTCGCAGGAAAAGGCTTCCGTATTCCTTATATTGTGTGAAGAGGAGTTCATCAACCGGATCCACATCGACATGAAACAACTTCTGCACCTGTTCATGGCGGTTCGCGAGCATCCGTGTCTGACCCTGAGTGACGAGGAGTGGTCGGACATCACGCGTTCACTCGAAGAGATCTCCGGCGAATGGCATCGGCAGCGTCGCGATTCGCTGTCGGAGGAGATTCTGCTCACGCTTTTCCGGGCCCTGGCCTACCGGATCTGCCGGGCGATCGACGACCAGCTCGGGCAACGTTCCGGCGACAAACAGGCCAAAGATACGGCCCGCGGCCGCAATGCCTTCTATTTCAACACATTCATCGAGGAGCTTTCGCGCAACTACATGCAGGAGCGCAGCGTGGGCTTTTACGCCGAGCGGCTCCATCTGACCCCGAAATACCTCACGGCGCTGCTGCGCACCACGACCGGCCGCACGGCCACGGAATGGATCGATGAATATGTGGTTCTCGAAGCGAAAAACCTGCTGAAGTACTCGACCATGAACATCCAGGAGATCGCCTACTACCTGCACTTTTCGAACCAGTCGTTTTTCGGCAAATATTTCAAGCAGCATACCGGCATGACCCCGTCGGCCTACCGGTCGATCAAATAGACGAGGAAGCATTTTTCGGGAGTCATCTGCCCAAAAATTTCTATCTTTACGGCCGAAAAATCTACCGTCATGAAAAGCCTGCTCACCACACTCAAGGGACACCCGACGCTCAAGGCGGAGACGACCTACTCGATCCTCTTCACCATCGGCTTCTGCCACCTGCTGAACGACATGATCCAGTCGGTCATCCCGGCCATGTATCCGATCTTCAGGGAGAGCTTCGGCTTCACCTTTGCCCAGATCGGCCTCATCACGCTGGTATTCCAGATCACCTCGTCGATCTTCCAGCCCTTCGTCGGGCTCTATGCCGACCGCCATCCGCAACCCTACTCGCTCTCGCTGGGGATGTGCCTTTCGCTGGCGGGGCTTGTGGCGCTCTCCTTCACCTCGGCCTACGGGGCCATTCTCGCCACGGTAGCCCTCATCGGCGGAGGATCGTCGGTCTTCCATCCCGAGGCCTCGCGGGTAGCCCAGTTGGCCTCGGGCGGCCGCAAGAGTCTGGCACAGTCGATCTTTCAGGTCGGCGGCAACGGCGGTGCCGCCATCGGGCCGCTGCTGGCGGCACTGATCGTCCTGCCCTACGGCCAACACGCCGTGGGATGGTTTGCCGGCGCAGCGCTGCTGGCCGCCGTGCTGCTGTTGCGCGTGGGCAACTGGTACAGCCTGATGCTCACGGGGACGAATACACCGCTCCGCAACCGGACGATCACCCCCTGCACGCTTCCGCGCACGAAGATCCGCCATGCGATGTGGATCCTCGTCGTAATGATCTTCTCGAAGTACTTCTACACGTCGTGCATGACGAGCTACTTCACCTTCTTTCTGATCGACCGTTTCGGCGTCACGGTCCAGCAGTCGCAGCTGTGCCTGTTCGCCTATCTGGCGGCCTTCGCCACCGGGACGCTGCTGGGCGGTTTTCTGGGCGACCGCTACGGGCGCAAATACGTCATTCTGTTTTCGATCTTCGGCGCGGCGCCCTTTGCGCTGGCGCTGCCCTACCTGAATCTCTTCTGGACCATCACGATGTCGATTCTCGTCGGGCTGATCATCGCCTCGGCCTTCTCGGCGATTCTGGTCTATGCCACCGATCTGATGCCGGACAAGGTGGGGATGATCTCGGGGATCTTCTTCGGACTGATGTTCGGACTGGGCGGTATCGGCTCGGCCTTTTTCGGTTGGCTGGCCGACCATACGAGCATCGAGTTCATCTTCCGGGCCAGTTCCTACCTGCCGCTGCTGGGCATCATCGCCCTGCTGCTGCCGGACATACGCCCCGCGGCGGGTCCCGGATTACAGTCCACTGAACATATAACCCACTAACTGAATATGAAACACATGAAACGTATCACCATGCTGCTACTCTTTGCAGCGGGGCTTGCGCTTCCGACGCAGGCCGAACCCGTCACGTTGAAACTGATCTCCTACAATTTGCGCAACAGCGGCGCCGACGATGGAGCGAATTCGTGGCAATACCGCCGGGAAGCCACTCCGCGGATGTTGTCCGAGGAGGCACCGGATCTGTTCGGCGTCCAGGAGGCGCTGGCCGACCAGCTTCAGTTTCTCGATCAAGCGTGCCCGGCCTACGCGCGCGTAGGAGTCAGCCGTGACGACGGCGCCACCCGCGGCGAGACAATGGCGATCTACTACCTGCGCGACCGGTTTGAACTGCTCGACAGCGGCACCTTCTGGTTGAGCGAGACGCCGGATCAGGTATCGCGGGGATGGGACGGAGCCTGCAACCGCACGGCCACGTGGGTTCACCTGCGCGACAAGGCATCGGGGAAGAGCTTCTTCTATTTCAACACGCATCTGGATCACCGCGGAAGCATGGCGCGCGAGCAGGGAATAGCACTGCTGACCGAAAAAATCCGAGAGATAGCGGGCCGGAAATCGGCCGTTGTTCTGGGTGGAGATTTCAATTCGTCGACCGAAAGTCCGATCTTCAAGCCCCTGAACCGATGGATGAAGTCAGCCCGCGCAAAAGCCAAACAGACAGACAACAAGGGAACCTATAACGGATACGGGGCAGCGCCCGATACGATTGTCATCGACCACCTCTACTTCCGGGGTCGGATGCATTGCGAACGCTTCGCCACGCTCGACGGCAACTACGGCGTGCCCTACCTCTCGGACCACTACCCGATCGAGATCGTCTTCACACTCTGAGATCGCAGCCGCAGCCTGCCGCGCATCATCGGATCACGCGTTACGGTTGTCCTTGCGACAAAAACCCCGGTCACACATGCGACCGGGGTTTTCTCATGCCTGCGAACCGGAAGGCGGCCGTATCCACTTCCCGGGCTCGGGCACCCTCCACCTTGGGACCGGCTTTTAAGCCGGCGCCCCTAGAACCGGTCTCTTAGACCGGTGCCGCGGAGAAAGACCTGCCGAATCAACGGCGTCTGATAGGCATAGGAGAAGAACTCTACGGAGGGCATGGGCCGCGTCACGAAGAAGTTGGCCACCTTACCGGGGGTGATGCTCCCGAAGTCGCGACTCAGCCCCATGGCACAGGCACCGTTGAGCGTTGCGGCGTGAATGGCCTCGGCCGGCGTCATCCGCATGCGGATCGAGGCCAGCGAGACCACCATGCGCATGTTCCCCGAGGGCGACGACCCGGGATTGTAGTCCGAAGCCAGCGCCACGGGCAGCCCGGCAGCGATCATCTCCCGGGCCGGAGGATAACTCATCCCGAGGAAGAAGGCGGCCCCGGGCAGCAGCGCAGGCATCGTCTGCGAACCGCGCAACGCCTCGATCTGGGCCCGGCCGGCCCGCTCGAGATGGTCGACCGAGAGGGCGCCGCACGCAACACCGACCTCGACACCGCCCGAAGCGGCCAACTCGTCGGCATGAATCTTCGGCCGCAGACCATACTGACGACCGGCAGCAAGAATGCGCCGTGTCTCGTCCACCGTGAAGAAACCCTCGTCGCAGAAGACATCGACAAAATCGGCCAACCCCTCGCGGGCCACCGCCGGGATCATCTCCCGGCAGACCAGATCGACATACTCCCCCTGCCGGCCGCGATAGGCCCGCGCCACGGCATGGGCCCCGAGAAACGTGGCCCGCACTTCGAGAGGTGCCGTCCGGCGGATGCGGCGAATGACGCGCAGCATCTTCAGCTCGTCCTCGGTCGAAAGACCGTAGCCGCTCTTGATCTCCACACAGCCGGTCCCCATGGCGATAATCTCCCACACGCGTTCCATAGCCTGCCGGTAAAGTTCCTCCTCGGAGGTGGCGTGCAGCCGGTCGGCCGAATTGAGAATCCCGCCTCCGCGCCGGGCAATCTCCTCGTAGGAGAGGCCGTGGATCTTGTCGAGAAACTCCTGCTCGCGGCTTCCGGCATAGACCAGATGGGTGTGCGAATCGCAGAACGAGGGAAAGAGCATTCCGCCTTCGGCGTCGACCTCTTCATCGGCCGTGACACCGTCCAGCGAAGCCATTTCGCCGAAAGCGGCGATCCGCTCTCCCTCGACCAGCAGCCAGGCGTCGGCCAGTGTTTCGAGCCGATCCATCTCCGCACCGCAGATCCGCAGCCGTTCCTCGGGCTGAATGCCGACCAAGCGACCGATGTTCTTGACCAACAGCCGTTTCATCGTTCTTCACGCAGAAATTCCACCGAAGCGGCAATGTGGCGATACATCACCTGATCGTTGTCAATGAAGGGGACCCGCTGCCGATAATCAGCGAGCATCTGCTCCAGGGCAGGCGACGTGCGGGCGGGACGCCGGAACTCGATGGCCTGCGCGGCATTGAAGAGTTCGATGGCCAACACGCGCTCCGTGTTGCCGACCACGCGCCAGAGTTTCGTGGCGGCGTTCGAGCCCATGCTGACGTGATCCTCCTGCCCCTGCGACGAGGGAATCGAGTCGACCGACGCCGGCATGCACAATCCCTTGGTCTGACTGACGATCGACGCCGCGGTATACTGCGGGATCATGAAACCGCTGTTCAGACCGGGATTGGCCACCAGGAACTTCGGCAGTTCGCGGGCTCCGGAGATCAGCTGATAGGTCCGCCGCTCGGAGATGTTGCCCAACTCGGCCAGCGCAATGGCCAGAAAATCCATCGCCAGCGCAATGGGCTGTCCGTGGAAGTTGCCGGCCGAGACAACCATGTCCTCCTCGGGGAAGACCGTCGGGTTGTCCGTCGGGGAGTTGATCTCGGTTTCAAGCACGCCGGCCACATAGTCGATCGTGTCCTTCGAGGCGCCGTGTACCTGCGGCATACAGCGGAACGAATAGGGATCCTGCACGTGCTTCTTCGGACGCGCGATCAGCTCGCTGCCCTCCAGCCAGTGGCGGATGGCGCGGGCGGTGGTGAGCTGCCCCTTGTGGGCGCGGATCTTGTGCACCTCGTCGCAGAAGGGCTCGATGCGGCCGTCGAAGGCATCGAGCGAGAGGGCTCCGATGCGGTCGGCCCACTCGCTCAGCCGCTGTGCGGCGATCACCGACCAGACACCGTAGGCACTCATGAACTGCGTACCGTTCAACAGCGCCAATCCCTCCTTCGACTGCAGCTCGACGGGCTTCCAGCCCAACTCCTCGAGCACTTCGCCGGCGGGTCTCACACGCCCTTCGCACTCGACTTCGCCCAAACCGAGCAACGGCAGGCTCATGTGGGCCAGCGGAGCCAGATCGCCCGAGGCCCCCAGCGAACCCTGCTGATAGACCACAGGCAGGATATCGCGGTTGAAAAACTCGACGAGCCGTTCGACCGTTGCCAGCTGCACACCCGAATAACCGTATGCCAGCGACTGAATCTTAAAGAGCAGAATCAGACGGACGATCTCCGAAGGGACGCGTTCGCCCGTACCGCAGGCGTGCGACATGACCAGATTTCGCTGCAGCTGCGCCAGATCGTCGCCTCCGATCGAGATGTCACACAGCGACCCGAAGCCGGTCGTAATGCCGTAAATCGGCTGATCGGGATTCTCCATCTTGCGATCGAGATACTCGCGGCAGCGGACAATGCGTCGCCGGGCATCCTCCGAGAGGTCGATCTTCAGGTGGCGTTCCATGATTTCGCGGACGCGGGCCAGCGTCAGCCGCTCCGCCGAGATATGATGATGTTCCATATCAAATAATCGTTGTTACTCGTTTTTGTTCAATGCGTTGCGCACCAGTTCGTCGTCGGCCGCATGGGGCATCGTCACCTGCAGATCGGGCGTACGCTCCATCTGACGGCGGATGGTGGCCTGTGCCCCCTCGTTACGAGCCCAGCTGCGGCGGGCGATGCCGTTGTTGACATCCCAGAAGAGCATCTCGCGGATTCTCCGCTCAGCCTCCGGCGAACCGTCGATCACCATGCCGAAGCCGCCGTTGATCACTTCACCCCAGCCCACGCCGCCGCCGTTGTGGATCGAGACCCACGTGGCACCGCGGAACGAATCGCCGATGACGTTCTGCACGGCCATGTCGGCCGTCCGGTTCGAACCGTCGTAGATGTTGGCCGTCTCGCGGTAGGGCGAATCGGTGCCCGAAACGTCGTGGTGGTCGCGTCCCAGCACCACGGGAGCCGACAGACGCCCGTCGGCAATGGCACGGTTGAAGGCCAGCGCGATCTTCGTGCGCCCCTCACAGTCGGCATAGAGGATGCGGGCCTGCGAACCGACGACCAGATGGTTGCGCCCGGCCTCACGGATCCAGTGGATGTTGTCCTCCAGCTGACCGCGGATGTCGTCCGGGGCCGACATGCGAATGTCCTCGAGCACCTCGGCCGCCAGCAGGTCCGTCTGGGCGAGATCCTCCTCGCGACCCGACGTGCAGACCCAGCGGAAGGGGCCGAAACCGTAGTCGAAGAACATCGGGCCCATGATATCCTCAACGTAGGAGGGATAGCGGAACCGCCCCTCCCGGCCCATGACGGCGGCACCGGCCCTCGACGCCTCCAGCAGGAAGGCATTGCCGTAGTCGAAGAAGTACATGCCGCGGGCGGCCAGTTTGTTGATGGCGTCGACCTGACGGCGCAGCGACTCCTGCACGCACTCGCGGAAGCGCACCGGCTCCTCGGCCATCATCTTGTTCGAGGCCTCGTAGCTCAGCCCGACGGGATAGTAGCCGCCGGCCCAGGGGTTGTGCAGCGACGTCTGGTCCGAGCCCAGATCGACCCGGATATCCTCGACAGCCAGCCGCTCCCACAGGTCGACCACGTTGCCCACGTAGGCCAGCGAAACGACCTCCCTCTGCTTGACAGCCTGGCGAATGCGCGGGATCAGTTCATCCAGATCGTCGTGCAGCTCATCGACCCATCCCTGTTCGTAACGCTTCCGGGCGGCCTTGGGATTGATCTCGGCGATGACGGAGACCACCTGCGAGATATTGCCTGCCTTGGACTGGGCGCCCGACATGCCGCCCAGACCCGACGAGACGAACAGCATGCCGCGGGCATCGGTCTGCCCCGGTGCGAAGCGTTTGCGGGCGGCGTTCATCACCGTGATGGTCGTGCCGTGGACGATGCCCTGCGGGCCGATGTACATGTACGACCCGGCGGTCATCTGCCCGTACTGCGAGACGCCCATGGCATTCATGCGCTCCCAGTCGTCGGGTTTCGAGTAGTTGGGGATCACCATGCCGTTGGTCACCACCACGCGCGGAGCGTCGGGATGCGAGGGGAACAGCCCCAGCGGATGGCCCGAATACATGACCAGCGTCTGGTGGTCGGTCATCTCCGAGAGGTACTTCATCGTCAGCCGGTACTGGGCCCAGTTCTGGAACACGGCGCCGTTTCCGCCGTAGGTGATCAGCTCGTGGGGATGCTGCGCCACGCGCGGATCGAGGTTATTCTGGATCATCAGCATGATGGCCGCAGCCTGACGACAGCGAGCCGGATACTGGTCGATCGGACGGGCATACATCTCGTAATCGGGACGCAGCCGGTACATGTAGATGCGGCCGTACCTGCGCAGCTCCCCGGCGAACTCCCGGGCCAACAGCGCATGGTGTTTGGCCGGAAAGTAGCGCAGGGCATTCTTCAGCGCCAACACCTTCTCCTCCTCCGTGAGGATATCCTTGCGCCTGGGCGCATGGTTGACCTGCCTGTCATACGGCTTTGCGGCGGGCAGCCGGTCCGGAATCCCCGCGCGGATGTCGTTTTGAAACTCTTCCAATGTCATATTGAGATTCGTTTTTATGGTTATCGTTGATTTTCGGATTGGCCGGGATCCGAGACCCAAACCTCGGACGGAACTTTGCGGCCACGCGGTTGGCGAGGCATTTCGTCCAAACGGCAGACGGACCTTACGGCCAGACTGTCGGCGGCATACCGTCAGCAGGGTGTATCGCCCGAACCGCCTTCTGAATGTTGCCGCCAGAGCGTCACCCGCGAGTTGCCGACAGAACCGCCGCCGGTCTGCCTGCTCCCGGCGTCTAACCGATCTTCTGCTCGACCAGCTCCAGCACCTCGGCTTCGAGTTCCGAGGCGCGGGCCGCCAGTTCGTCAGCCTCGCCGACCAGCGCCTCGGCCTTCGTGCGATCCTTCAGCCCGGCGGCGTTGATCCGCACGTTGAGCCGCGCCCCGTAGACCGCGCTGCGGGCCGCCAGCGCTCCGACACCTGCATCCGAGACCGAATTGGGGTTGCCCTCCGCGGCCATGGCCCGCACGATCGGAAAGACCTCCATGGCCGTCCGCATCGTGCGCAGCGGCACCTCCGTGGCATAGAGCGTCGCCTCCTGCAGCGCCGCGCTGCGGGCCGCCCGCTCCTCGTCGGTCGACTTGGGCATGGCGAAGACCGCCATGATGCGGTTGAAGGCGGCCGTATCCTCGTCCACCAGGTGCAGGAGCTCCTGCATCAGCGTCTGCCCCCGCTCGGCCCAGTCGGAGAACTCCTCCCAACGGTCGTCCCAACCGGGCTTGTGGGCCGAGAGGTTGGCCACCATCGTGCCGAGCGCCGCCCCCAGCGCCCCCATATAGGCCGCAATCGAGCCGCCGCCCGGAGCCGGCGATTCGCTGGCCGTCTCCTCGGCAAACCCCTTGCAGGTCAAATCGACCAGCCGTTTCTTCCGATCCTCGGCCTCCAGCAGGTATTCGATCACCTTCTCCTCGGGTTTGAAAGGTTTCAGATCGTCGAGCCCCATCGACTTGACGGCCAGCCGCACGATCTCCTCCTCGGCAATGCCCACCGAACGGTGCTGCTTGCGCAGGAAGTATTTGCCGGCCTCGACAAGAGCCCGCTTCGGAACCAGCCCGACGATCTCCGTGCCGGTGACGCGCACCCCCCGGGCATCGGCCTTGCGGCACACCTCGTCGAAGGCGACGTGGAGCGGCGTGACCGAGATGTCGGTGATATTCATCGAAACCTGGGCGATGCCGTACTCCTCGATGAACCAGCCGATGGCCTTCGTGGCCTTCAGCGTACCGGGACGCATGACGGGATTGCCCGCCGCATCCTTCACCACCTTGCCCGTAATGGGATTCCCCTCACGCACGGGACGCCCCTTCTCGCGCACGTCGAAGGCGATGGCGTTGGCCCGCCGTGTGGAGGTGGTATTGAGGTTGAAGTTGACGGCAATGAGGAAATCGCGCGCCCCGACGGTCGTAGCACCCGTGCGGGCCACCTCTTCGTCGTAGGGACGCGCCCCGAAATCGGGCGCCGTCTCCTCGCGGGAGAGCTTCTCGGGCAGCGCCTCGTACTCGCCGGCGCGGCAGACGGCCAGATTCTTCCGTTCGGGGCGCAGCGCCGCCGCCTCGTAGCAGTAGGTCGGGATGCGGAGCTCGTCGGCAATGCGCCGGGCCAGCTGCCGCGACAGTTCGGCACACTCCTCGAGCGTGATGCCGGCGATCGGGATCAGCGGCAGGACATCCGTCGCCCCCATGCGCGGGTGGGCCCCCTTGTGGTGGCGCATGTCGATACGCTCGGCGGCGCGTTTCACCCCGGCGAAGGCCGCCTTGACCACCGCTTCGGGGCTTCCGACAAAGGTTACAACCGTACGGTTCGTAGCCTCGCCAGGATCCACGTCGAGGACCTTGACGTCGGCGGCCGTCTCGATGGCCTCGACGATTTGCCGGATCACCTCCTTGTCGCGTCCCTCGCTGAAGTTGGGAACGCACTCCACGATACGTTTCTGCATAAATCTTGAGCGTTTAAGGTTCTTTTGCTTCAAATATACGAAATCTTCGGGATTTTCACGACAATCCGGAAACAAAACACACCGTTTTACTGAAAAACAGAAAGGGCCGCCCGAGAAGTTCGGGCGGCCCGCAGTCAGCAGCCGGGAACAGTCGTCCGCCGCTCTCCGGTCATCGCAACCGACTCGCGCGGTGGACGCTGCGAGGAATTACCTGCCGAAGGTCAACACCACACCGGCCGTGCACCAGAGGCCCGGAAGCGGCAGACCTCCCAGATCACAATAACGCGTATCGGTCAGATTCGTCGCGTCGACATAGAGGCGGCACCACCCCTTCTCCCACGAAAGACGTCCGTCCAACAGGAAATAGGGCTTGTAGTCGCGAGTTTCGGTGATCGACGAATTGCCAACGACGGGATAGGCCGTGTAGCTGCCGTTGCGGTCGTAGACCGAGCCGGTCAGCGCCAGCGACATCCGCCGCAGGAAGTGCACTTCGACAGCCAGGGCCGCCTTGTGGCGCATGAAATCCATGGCGCTCTTGGCAATGAGGTCCGCATTGCGGTCGTTCGTGAGATAGCCGTACGAGAGGGTCACCCGCCGCAGAAAGCCCTCCGCAACGGCATAGCCGCCCGAAATCTCGGCACCGAAGGTATGGAGTCGGCTCGACTGTTCAGAGTGCCACTTGCCGCGCCACGCCTCGGGGCTCTCGGGCGAATCGGCATACCACACCCAGTCGATGATATCACGCCCGCGGCGGTAGTAGGTCTGCGCCGAAACGCTCCAGCAACGCTTCGCATAATTGATTCCGAGGCGATAGTTTACGGCGTGTTCCGGTGTCAGATCGAGGTTGTTGATCTGGGCCGGCGAGCTGTAATAGAGGTCCGTGAAGGTCGGCAGGCGCATCGACTGCCACGCCCCGGCCTCGAGACGAAGCCCCTCCGCGGGATTGTAACCCGCCGAGAGGCTCCACAACGCCGAACACCCGTAGGGAGTCAGGCTCAGCCCCACCGATGCCGCCGCATCGAACCGCCGCCACGCGCGGGCGTGCCGCAGCCAGACGTTGCCCGTATGACGGGCCTTGGCGCGGGTATAGTCTCCGCGGGGGACCGACAGCCGTTCGCCCAAATTGGTACTGTAGATGTGGTTGAAGGCCCAGTTGCCGCCCAGTGTGGTCGTACCGGCCGCCCAGGCGTAATCGGCCCACAGTTTGGCTCCGGCATTGTCCGTATTGTGACGGTTGAGCGCCGTACCGCGCGTCCAGTCGTAGCGGTCGAAATTCTTGCGGTAGCTCACCGCAGCCCCCAGCGCAACGGGACCCACGCTCTTTGTCCAGTGCAGCGAGGCCAGGGCCGTCGAGGTGTGTTCCCACTGGTTGGGATTGTAGGCGGCATAGAAGCCGTTTGAGCCGAAATCGCGATCCTGCCATCCGGCCTGCAGGTCGAAGAAACCCGCCCGGCGGCCATCGTACGTCGCCCGCATGAAGGCGTTCCAGTTCGAAAAATCGGTATTGGGACGGTAGCCGTCACTGCGCCGGTACGATGCCGCACCGAAAACGGAATACCGCTCTCCGGTCACCGCCCCCGAAAGGTTGCCGTAACCGTAGCCGTACTGGCCTCCCGAGCCCTCGAAACGCGCGTAGGTCGGACGCAGCGGTGCCGTACGGATGTTGACCGCCCCGGCATAGGCCCCCACGCCGGGAACGCCGTCAATGAGTTCGATGCCCGAAATGCAATCGAGATCAACCGGCAGCGCGTGGGACTGGTGTCCGGTGCGGGCATCCGTAAAGTCGATGCCGTTCAAAAGAATCATGGTTTGGTCGAACGAGCCTCCCCGTACGGAGATATCGGCCTGCGCTCCTCTTCCGCCGCGTTCGCGAAGATCGACCGACGGAGCAAGGCGCAAGGCGGACTCCAACGTCTGGAGAGGCGCCGCGGCCTGAGCCTTTCGGTCGAAAAGCGGAGTATGCGACTGGGCATTGCGCGTGGGAGCCGTCTGGCTCCCCGTCACCCCGACCTCGCGGATCTGCAACGTCCTCAGGACGGCAGTCGTGTCGGCGGTCTGCGCCGATGCGCCTTGCGTCGCAAGCAGCAGGATCGACATCCCGACAGCGAGCACCCCGATCGACACGCTCCGATGCATGCTCGCAAAGGCCGACCAGCCCTTGCGATCCCATCGGCGCCAGCGTGCCCCCGCGGGGGATAACTGTACCTGGATGTGTTCCATAAATGGTTAAAAAGTTTGGGTGAATACTGTATTTGCGGCAGTGAGGCGGCTCCGGCTGCTTCGCACCGTCTCCGCTGCCGGCGACAAAGGTAATCATTCGCTGCAAATAAAAAAGCGGCTTATATGCCGCTTTTTCATTTTTTCGTCCGGAGCCGTTCCAACGCCCCGGCCGCCGTATCTCCGAAAGCCCTGTATCAGAGGCCTTCGCCCGTTGCGGGTTCGCGGAACAGCGCCTCGACCTTCGAGACGACGTCGTCGACACTCGGTTCGAGCGGGAAGACGTGGCTCGGCTGCAGATACCACAGGTCGTTGTGCTCCTTGAAGTGCTCCTCGCCGCCGCCCGTGATATTGAGCATGATCGTCGCCTGCGGATCGATCCGACCGGCCTTCACGGCGTTGACGAGCGAAGCCAGGGCCACACCGGCCGCCGAGTAGATGTCGATCCCCTCCAGCTCCTTGAAGAGCTTGCGGGCCTTGCGGGCCATGGGGTTCGTCACGGCGAAGACATCGCCGCCGGTGGCCTTCAGCGCGTCGTACAGACCGCCGGCCAGACTGTAGGGAGGCTTGCGGTTCGAGAGCACCTTGGCGTCGATGATCTCCGCATCGCGGCGCGCCTTGTCGTCCGCGTAGGGCAGCATCTTGCGCGACGAGGCCTGCCAGGCGTCGTACATCGGCACGAACGGTGCGTTCTGCGACACCATCAGCCGCATGAGGTTCTTGCCGAAACGGCCGTCCTCAATCAGGCGCAGGTTGGCTTCCCAGGCGGCAATGGCACCCGTGCCGCTGCCCACGGCCTGGAAGTAGTAGTCCGGGATGCGACCGATGGTCGTCACGGCCGACAGCACCGTGCAGGCCATGCCGTCGCGGCGCGCGATGTTCTTCGCACCACCCTCGGCATAGAATCCGTCGCCCTTCAGTGCAATGTCGCTCAGGTGGATGGCATCGAAGTAGTCGCCGCCGGCCGCGCACGAAATCAGCTTCACGCAGGGATTCAGCGGTTTCTCGAACCACAGCGCACTGATGTTGTCATAGGGAACCGACAGCAGCAGCTTGATGTTGTTGTCCGAGCAGACCTTGGCGAAGGCCCGGGCCGTATTGCCGGCCGACGCAACGACCAGCACCCGCTTCTCGTCCGCGGCCGCACGTCCGCACACCGAGTAGGCTTCGGTCTCCTTGAACGAGCAGGTGGTCATCGTGGCGCCGATGGCCGGATAGTAGCCGTTGAAGGTGATCCAGAGATTTTCGAGCCCCAGGTGTTTGGCCAGCCCCTTGCTGCGGTAGGTCACCGGGGCCGACGATCCCTGCAGCATCCGCCGCACGGGCATCCAGTCGGCAAAACGGTACAGCCCCCATTCGGCGGGTTTCACCTCGAGCTGTTTCTTGGCATACCGTGCGCGGATGAGCGACGGCTCCTTGCACTGCGGGTCGGAGAGCATCCAGCCCGTATCCTCGAACTCGCGGCCCGTAGCCACGCATTCGAGCGTATAAGAGGTAGGTACAAATTTTTCCATCTATCTTGTTTTTCCGTTTGTTTCTCTCTTGAAAGGTCAGGACATCCGGCTCTTGAAATCCTCGTAGCCGAACTGGCGGATGACCTCCACGCGGCCGTCGCGCCGTACGATGACGATCGACGGGTGCTCCACGCCGTTGAACATCGTCGTCTTGACCATCGTATAGTGGATCATGTCCTCGAAGACGATCCGCTCGCCCACCTTCAGTTCGTGGTCGAAGGCCCAGTCGCCGTAGTAGTCGCCGGCCAGGCAGCTCGTGCCGCCCATCCGCCAGCGGGGTTCCCCCTCGGCGGGATCGTGCGCCCCGACGATGGCCGGCTTGTAGGGCATTTCGAGGCAGTCGGGCATGTGGCAGGCAAACGACACGTCGAGCATCGCCGTGCGTACGCCGCCGTTCACGACGATATCCTCGACGGTCGAGACCAGATAGCCCGTACGCCACGTAAAAGCGCTGCCCGGTTCGAGAATCAGCCGCAGATGGGGATGGCGTACGTGGAACTCCTTCAAAAGGGCGATCAGCGCGTCGCAGTCGTAGTCGACGTGCGTCATCAGATGGCCGCCGCCCATGTTGAGCCATTTGACCCGGTCGAGGTACGGTCCGAAATGGCGTTCGACGGCCTCCAGCGCCAGCCGCAGGTGTTCGGGACGCGATTCGCACAGAACGTGGAAATGAAGGCCCTCGATCCCTTCGGGGAGTCCGCCGTGCGCAGCCAGCTGTTCGGCTGTAACGCCCAGACGCGAACCCGCCACGCAGGGGTTGTAGAGATCCGTCTCGACGGGCGAATACTCGGGATTGATGCGCAGTCCGCACGAGAGACCGTTGATCAGCGCCCGCTGTCCGAAACGTTCATACTGCGTAAGGGAGTTGAAGGTAATATGGCTGCTGCAGCGCAGGATCTCGTCGATGTTGTGATCCGTATAGGTGGGGGCATAGGTGTGGGCCGGACTGCCGAATTCCTCCAGTACAAGCCGCGCCTCGGCGGCCGAACTGGCCGTCGCTCCATCGGAGTGAGCCGCCAACTCGGGGAAGATGCTCCACATGGCGCAGGCCTTCAGTGCGACGATGATCTCGGCACCCGATTCGCGGCGCACGCGGTCGATCACCTCCAGATTATGATCCAGCAGCGTCTCGTCAAGGACGTAACAGGGTGAAGGCAGTTTCAGAAAGTCAATCATCGAGCGGTTTTCAAATGGATTTCAACCAACGTCTCCGTTTCGGCCCCGACACGATCACCCGGCCCGGATGGTCAACGGAAACGTTCAAAACAGATGCAAAAATAGGAAAATCATTGCGAAAACCCTACTTCCGTGTATCGGTTTTTGGAGAAATAGGTATTTATACGTATCGGCGCCGGGCAAGCCTCCGCACGGGAAGCCGGCAGTCGGCTCCGGGTGCTGGACGCCGAGGGTTGGGTTCCGAGGGTTGGGTTCCGGGTGCTGGACGCCGAGGGTTGGGCTCCGAGGGATAACTCCGGTCATCGGACTCCGCCGCATCGCCCCGACTGCAGGGTCCGTCCGAGAACCGGTCGGGGCCCGGGCACTCCTACTCCGTCTCGGTGAAGGTCTGGCCCTGCAACGCATCGTCCGAATAGACGTGCAGGCTGTGGCCCGTCTCGCTCAGACAGGTGATACGATGCAGGTGGTTGTCGAACCGTCCCGGCTCGCCGACGGCAAAGAGACACTCCCGGCGGTCGATGATCTGCTCCCCGATGCGGCGGGCGGTTCCGTGGCCGGCCGGTTCGAAAATCTCGACCCGGAACACACCGTCGGCAAAGTGGTAGCCGGCAAAGGCCGGATGACCGTGGATGGTCGTCGCATTGCCACGTTTCCAGCTCATGACAAGCGCTTCCCAATGCGTGCGGGGACAACGGCCCAGGTAGGTGCGCACGTAATTGCGGTCGGAATAGCGGTCGAACGACTCCAGCGAATGGTTCTCGAGCCACGGCATCACGTAGTCCCGGATCCGTTCGCCCGTCGCGGGGCTCAACGGAGCGTCGGTGGCAATGGCCAGCAGTCGGTCGAAAAACGATTGGTAGTCGGTACGCATGTCACACGCTTCGTGGTAGCGCGTTGCGAGTGTAGCAGTCTCTTCGGGTCGCATGTTCGGGTATGGTTTTATCGCTTTTGCCGACAAAAATAGCGGAATTTCCCCGTCCGGCGGTCAGTAGAAATACCTAATTTGGCGACGGACCCGTACCTGGGGCCTCCCATTTCGGACCGCAGGGCAAAAACAGAGACGGACAGGAGTGTTTCCCGTCCGTCGATCCCGGGTTCCGAAGTTCCGGAACCCCTTGTTTGCCGCCGCTGCGACCGTCAGACCTCGATATCGACATCGAACAGTTCGTGCCAGGGAAGCCCCTGCTCGCCCAGTTCGGCCAGGAACGGATCCGGATCGAACTCCTCGACATTGAAGACACCGGCTCCGCGCCACAGCCCCTTGGCCCACATCGAGGCACCAAGAGCCGCCGGGACACCCGTCGTGAACGATACGGCCTGCGTACCGGTCTCCTTGTAGGCCTCTTCGTGATCGCAGTTGTTGTAAATATAGTAAGTGTGCTCCTTGCCGTCCTTCACACCGCGGATGCGGCAGCCAATCGACGTCTTTCCGTGGTAGTTGGCACCCAGCGACTTGGGATCCGGAAGCACCGCCTTCAAGAACTGAATCGGGACAATCTCGACCCCGTTGTAGAGGATCGGGTCGATACGTGCCATGCCGATATCCTGGATCACGCGCAGGTGCGTGAGGTACTCCTTGCCGAAGGTCATCCAGAAACGGGCCCGCTTGATCGTCGGATAGTTCTTCACCAGCGACTCGAGCTCCTCATGGTAGATGACATACGATTCACGCTCGCCGATCTCGGGATAGTGCAGCGGGCGGTGGATCTCGTGGGGCTCGGTCACCACCCACTGGCCGTTCTCATAGTAACGGCCCTTCTGGGTCACCTCGCGGATATTGATCTCGGGGTTGAAGTTCGTGGCGAAGGCCATGCCGTGGTTGCCGGCATTGCAGTCGACGATGTCGAGGTAGTGGATCTCGTCGAAATGATGTTTGGCGGCGTAGGCCGTGAAGATGGCCGTGACACCCGGGTCGAAACCGCAGCCCAGGATGGCCGTCAGACCGGCAGCCTTGAAACGGTCCTGATAGGCCCACTGCCAGGAGTATTCGAAATGCGCCTCGTCCTTGGGCTCGTAATTGGCCGTATCGAGGTAGTTGCAGCCGCACTCCAGACAGGCATCCATGATGGTCAGGTCCTGATACGGGAGTGCCACGTTGACCACGATGTCGGGTTTGAAGGCCCGGAAGAGCTCGCACAACTGCGGCACGTTGTCGGCATCCACCTCAGCGGTTTTCACGCGGTTGCCTCCGATGGCCGCGGCAATGGCATCGCATTTGGATTTGGTTCGGCTGGCCAGCATCACATCCGTGAAGACCGGATTGGCAGCGATTTTCTGGGTCACCACCGTTCCGACGCCTCCGGCTCCGATAATCAGCGCTTTACACATATTTCACAAGGTTTAGAAGTAAATTTGCTTTTTCCGAGTACAAAATTATCTTTTTCTTCGAGCAAAACAAAATCGGCGCGGGAAATTTCACCCTGCCGGTCGGAACAGAACAACTTTCGAGACACAAGTCCGAACCCGCATACCGACGGGAGGAAGATTTTGCAAAAAAAACGTCCGGAGTATTGGATATTCAAAATAAATCCGTACATTTGCACCACCAAAACGGGAACACACCCTTTTGGCACGGGAGAATCCGTAGCTCAGTAGGTAGAGCACAACACTTTTAATGTTGGGGTCCTGGGTTCGAGCCCCAGCGGGTTCACCAGAAAAGAGTTGATAATCAGTCGATTATCGACTCTTTTTGTTTTTCTGCCCTACCCCGAATCCTTGTTTTGAACCTCAAAAAACGCCCTTTTTCGGACACAGGGTACGCATTAGGGTACGCATTAAAAAAGCCTGCCATCCGACTGCATAGAACACGCAATCAAATGACATTCAAAGTTATATGTCGCAAAAGCATCGTTTACAAGGATTCCACCTCTCCCCTATGCCTCCTCTTTTTTCAGGGAAAACGCAAAAAGAGCATCGGGCTGGGCGTTTCCGTAGCCCCAGCACATTGGGATGCCAAGGCGCAAAAGGTGACCGAAGACTGCCCCGACAGGGACAATGTCCAGTTCCAGATAACAGCCAAGATCAAGGAGTATGAGAAGCGAATCCAGCGTCTGGAAATCATGGAGATTCCCGTCACGTTTGAAAATCTATTCGGACAAAACGGCAAACGGATAAACTGCACAGTTGGCGACTATCTGAAACAGATAATCGAACGCTTGGAAACGCTCGGCAAATACGCGTCGGCCAGCAAGCACCGCGTTTTATGTTCTCATCTGGCTCAATTCCGCTCGTTGAATATCCGTTTCGATGAGATTGACCATACTTTCTTGCGGGATTTCGAACTGTTCCTGCGGAAGAACGGCAATGCCAGCAACAGCATAGCCACAAAATTCGCCATCTTCAAGGCTGCCTACAACAAGGCTCTTGCCGATGGAATCTTTATCCAAAAGGTCAATCCGTTTGCCAAGTACAAGGTCGGCAGTTTATGGACACGAACAAGAAAGCGCGCCATCACGAAAGGTGATATTCAGAAATTGATGGCATTGGAGATCGAACCCAGCCACAAAACCGAATACACCCTATTTGCAAAGGACATCTTCCTGTTCTCCTACTTTACGGCAGGCATCAACTTTACGGATATGGCCACCCTGTGCTATGGTGACATTGTGGACGGGAGAATCTACTACTCCCGACACAAGACCCAGAAGCTGTTATCCTTCCAGCTGGTGCCGAACGCCTTGCAGATTATCCAGAAGTACAGCAAGACAGGGCATGCAAAAGACGACTATATCTTTCCGATTCTCAATCGCAATGTCCATCGAACACCACAACAGATTTTCAATCGAACGCATAAGGTGCTGGCAAAAATCAATCGAGAATTGAAAGTGCTGGGAAAACTGATCGGATTGGAGGTTCCTTTGACGACCTATGTTGCCCGCCATACATACGCAACCGTCCTGAAACGGTCAGGGGTAAGCGTGGCTCTGATTTCCGAATCGTTGGGACACTCCGATCTCTCGACCACGCAAATCTACCTCGATTCATTCGAGAACTCACAAATTGACGAGGCCATGCAACACTTATTGTAAAGGTAAAGGAGGTCGGGAACCAATAATAATCCCGACCTCCACAAACCTTATACAATTGTCATTTTTAACCGAGATACTGTGTCAGCATATCCATAATCAACTGCTCCCGTGCCACGCCTATCATTTTGCGAGGATTCATAATCTGGTCAGCTTGGTCGCGTGTTAAGGCATTGATTTTCTGCTCCATTTCCACCGTGAACTGTTCGAAATCCTCATCGGGATTCTGCTGCTTGATGATAAAGTCGATTAAATATCTGTTCATAAGGAATTTATCCTTAAACTTTCCCTGTGCAGCCTTATACCACCTGCTACTGGAACGAAACCACGTTTCATCCTCAAAGACTTTAGGCAACTGTTTCGTATTAAGACACTCCACCAAGTCTTTAGCTTGCAGAGTGTTCTTGCCGAAACACCACAACGAAATTGTGGAAAGTGGACACGCCTTGCCATGCAGGAACATGGCGAAATCGAACACTTCGTTGGCTTCTTTGAGCATCATGGCAGGTGCGGCCATGTAATCCGATTTTTTCCAAACGGTGGTGCAGATATTCATTTGTGCAATGACCTCCGTAATGGATAATTCAGCATTGAGGGGTTCGCAAATCACAAGGTCATTCAAATCCAACTCTAAATTCTGATAAGCTACCAATCGGTGCTGACCGTCCAATACGGCGTAATACTTTCCTGCATCCTCGTTGGAAATTTCACGCCCTTTCAAATCGACCAGACGGCCACCCATCTGAATTACCTTTTCGCCATCAGTTACCGTGATAGGCGTCAATTGCCCATAGGCTTTCATGGATTTTTCTTTCTGCTTCACGATTTTGACATTTACAGGGCGGTTTCCCTTAACGAATGCAAACTGACGCTGGGCGTCATCCTTTGAAATAACCATCTTTTTCATGGTCTTTACTTACTCTGTCCTTTATGCAGAGGGGCTATGGCTGCAATCCTTGCCCAAAGACTACAGACCGCAAAGAATACCCTTGTGGCAGGGCAAAGGTCTAAATATAATCGTTATATCCTATTAAATAGCGAGTTATCAACGACACACGGGCTGATTCAGATTATATGCCAAAAATATCAGTCAATTACTTGACTTTTGGTTAAATATTTTATATCTTTGCAGAGCAATTCAGTAAAGAAACCCACACTACAAATTGAGCAGTTCCTATAAGGGCAGATTCGTCTGCCTTTTCTTTGCGCTGTCTTTCCACATTTTTTGAGTGCGAAATGAACATTCCCTTTAATAAGATAGTTTCAGAATCAAAAAATATGGAATCGTTAAAAAGTGCATTCACTAAAAACAGGCACTTTTAACGACACACCATGTAATAGTGAGAATAATTTATTCTTGCCAAAAAACTTTTCATCAAAAAAGCGATTCGCGATTTTTGGCGATAATTTTTTTCTCACAACTTGTGTGGTGAAAAACTTTTTTGCCCATTTTTTTATTCACGCATTTTTGCGCGTTAAAAAATATCGCTAAAAAAAGTATTCATCTTAATAAGTGGTGAATCTATTTTTCGTGATTGAAACTGCTCTCCATTTATCGGTTACCACATTTTTTGAGTGTGAAATGAAGATTTCCTTTATAAATACAATTACAGGATTAAAAAATATGGAAAGCAGAATAGAAACGGATAGCAAGATTTGAGAGTTGAAAACTTGTTTGCTGTTTTCTCATTATTGGAATATTCCATTTAATGATAGCATACTCTCTTACTTT